>JBCDJE010000006.1:0-20358 GCA_038748185.1 Bacteroidota bacterium | reverse complement strand
GTAATGATGAAAAAATAAATTTACAATTTTAAAGCAGTTATTAAGTGAATACGCAAGGCGTTGAAATCGCAATTTAGCAGCGCTAAATAAGATTTTAATAACGAAGGTTGTGCGATTAAGAGCATCTTAAAAAGTAAAGGTTATTTTTTATCATTACTTAATTACAAATTCCCAAACAATTCTCATTAAAATCTTATTTCGATTTTAAACAGATTTTAAACTGAAACCTATGAAAAAACTAATTTTTATTGCTTGTTTTTTTATTTCATGTCTTGGTGCTAACCGCCAAATAAGTAAACCTGAAAACCTCAACACTATGCAAAGTGATTCTTTTTACGATTTTAAAGTAAATGCAATTGATGGACAGGAGATTGATTTCTCGATCTATAAAAACAAAAAAATATTGATTGTAAATACTGCTTCTAAATGTGGTTATACTCCCCAATATGAAGATTTGCAATGGTTGCACGAAAACCACGGAGATAAAGTAGTAATCTTGGGTTTTCCTGCCAATAACTTTGGAGGACAAGAACCTGGTGCCAATGAAGAAATAGCCGGTTTTTGTAAGAAGAATTATGGAGTAACATTCCAGATGTTTGAAAAGGTAGATGTAGTAGGTAAAAACCAACATCCGCTTTACCAGTGGCTTACCATCCCTGAAAAAAATGGGTGGAACGAACAAGCACCAACCTGGAACTTTTGTAAATACTTGATAAACGAAAAAGGTGAGTTGGTAAAGTTTTTTGGATCAGGTGTAAATCCTGGTGAAGAATCTATCGTTTCATTACTTTAAGTCTATTGACTCTTTTAGATAAATTTCTTATATTTAGTTAAGCTATAACTGTCTTCTATTAGGCAGTTTTTTGTTTCACAAAATACATAAAAATGGATGTTAGTCCGGTAATAAAGAGAAATTACAGAAGATTTAAAACCATTGCTCCAATATCACTTCATTTTTATATTTACTTTCAGTTTGTTCTTGTACTTGCTATCGCTGTCTTTTTTTTATTCAATACCCATCGATTCACCTTCGTACACAAATTTTCTGGTGCTTTGCTTATTTTATCAGCTATCATGAATTTTGGATTCTTATTCGAACGGAAAAAGTGGGGTTTCTTTCTAGAAAGTATTCGTTTAGTAATCAGCTTTTTATTCATTACCTATGTAATCCACCAATCTCCTAACTTTACTTTGATTCTTTTTATCTGTTCTCTCCTAGCCTTATTCTCACTTTCCTGGCTCACAACACAAGCATATTATTTTAGGAAATGATTCAATAGTTCTTTTATATTTCTCTCCAATAAATATTACCTGTCTCAAATAACAATTAACATAGTAAATCTAAAGGGTTTTTAAAAATAATACTACAATTAGGAATTTATATCGTAATTGCTTTCATTTGTAATACTACAATTAGGAAAAAATTATTTAACAAGTGAAAAAAATCAGACTTGGTGAATTTGAAGAAGTAGTTATGCTCACGGTGGGCGTGCTATACAACGAAGCTTATGGGGTATCTATTAAAAAAGAAATAGAAACACGGCTATCACGAAAAGTAAGTGTTGGCGCATTACAATCAGCACTTAAAAGACTTGAGCAAAAAGGATACTTACAGTCTCGTGCTGGAGATACGTCACAAGAGCGAGCAGGAAGGCCTAAGCTTTATTTTGAAATTACAGCATATGGAAAGAGGGTTTTAGAATATACCAGAAGCACTCGAAACGAACTATGGGATGCGATTCCTAAAATAGCCTTGGATTTAAAGCTAAGCAGCTAGGCTTATGAAAAAAACTGTTCCACCTAAGTTCTTTCTCCGCTTCTTCCGATGGTTTTGCCACCCTAGTCTGCATGTTTACATTGAAGGCGACTTACTGGAACTCTATCAGGAAAGAGTTGAAAAAGCAGGAAAAGGCAAAGCTGATTGGCGGTTCGCAATAGATGTTTTACTGCTTTTTAGACCGAGTATTATTAAGCCTTTGGAAGGCTATCACCGATTAAATCATTATGGCATGTTTAAACATTATTTTAAGGTTTGCTGGAGGAATTTAGTACAAAATAAAACCTATTCCCTATTGAATATTTCTGGGTTGGCTATAGGAATGACTTGTAGCATCTTAATTTTATTATGGGTACAACATGAATCGAGCTATGATAAATTTCATACTAGCGCCGATAAAATCTACAGACTTACATGTGATGTAAGGGACTTTAAAACAGCAGTCAGCCCGGCAGGCATGGCAGAAGGTCTACAAGAAGAAATCCCTGAGATAATAGCTTCTACACGCCTAAGTCAACCTATGAAAACCCTATTTGAAGTCAATGATCAAAAGTTTGAAGAGCAACAGGTATTCTTTGCCGATTCTAATTTTTTGGAAATGTTTTCCTTCAAGTTGTTAAAGGGGAATGCTAAAACAGCCCTTGCACGACCTGATGGATTACTGATTACAGCATCTATTGCAAAAAAATATTTTGGTGATGAAGATGCATTAGGAAAAACTATAAAAGTTGATAACGAAGAAATTTTTACTGTTACCGGTATTCTGGCAGCTATTCCTGCCAATTCTCATTTGCAGTTTAATATTTTACTCCCTATGATAAGGGCAGCTCAGACTGAACGGGACTTAATCGATAAATCTTGGGAAAATTTCGGTTATTATTCCTATTTGCAGGTGATAGAAAATTCCATTTCAACACCTGAAGCACAAACCTTTCTCGAACAGAAAATTGACCAGATTTGGGCTTCTCATGTAACCACCTTTGAAGTAAACTTCCAACTACAGCCTTTAACAGATATCCACTTGCACTCTGACTTGCAGATAGATGTACCAGGTCATGGAAATGCCCAATATGTTAGTAGTTTTTCACTAATCGCCTTGGTTATTTTATTGGTAGCGTGTATTAATTTTATGAACCTTGCTACAGCACGCTATTCTCGCAGGGCAAAAGAAGTAGGCTTACGTAAAGTGGTGGGCGCATACCGTTCTCAGCTAATCGGGCAGTTTTTGAGTGAATCTTCTATCATCTCCTTTTTGTCCCTGCTTATTGCTATTGGCATTATTTATTTAGTATTGCCCGTCTTCAACGATATTTCCGGTAAGGAACTTTCGCTAGAATTACTGGAAGGAAAGCCCCTAATCGGCCTCATATCAATTGCCTTGATTACAGGACTGTTGTCAGGTAGTTATCCTGCTTTATTGTTATCAGGTTTTAAACCCATTCTGGTATTAAAAGGAAAAATGCGACTAGCTAATAGCAACCTGTTGTTCAGAAATTCCTTAGTGGTTGTGCAGTTTTCCCTCTCCTTATTATTGCTTATTGGTACAGCAGTCGTATACAATCAGTTGAATTTTATTAAAAACAAAAACCTGGGCTTTAAGCAAGAAAACTTATTATACATCCCTATAACTGGCGATTTATTTTCAAAGCGAGAAGCGTTAAAAACAGCTTTACAGCAACATTCTGCTACTAGTAATTTTTCTATTATTTCTGAACTACCTACTAATCTTTCATCAGGTTCTGTAAATGTGGGGTGGGAAGGTAAAGATCCAGACGCACAAGTAGTCTTTCCCCATATAAGTGTAGATGAAAACTTTGAAGAAGTATTTAAGATAGAACTAATAAGTGGTAGAGGTTTTTCACGTGACCTACAAACTGATGCGAATAATTATATGGTAAATGAAAAAGCAGTTGAAATCATGGGAATGAATGTAAATGATGCAGTAGGACAATATTTTAAAAACGATGATACAGAGGGTGTAATTATTGGTATAGTGAAAGACTTTAACTACAAACCTCTGCAATATGCCATAGAACCTATGCTAATGCGTTGGAATCGAGGTGGAGGCAATTTAGTTGTTCGTACACCATCAGGTAATACAGAAGAGGCTATTACCATCTTAGAGAAAATTCACCAAAATCTGAATCCTGCTTATCCTTTTACATACCACTTTCTCGACAAAGACCTTGAAAACCAGTATCAAGGAGAACAGCAAATGGGTATGCTATTTAATATTTTTGCCATACTTGCTTTATTTATCTCTTGCTTGGGCTTGTATGGCTTATCTGCTTTCATGTCAGAACAACGCACAAAAGAAATCGGTATAAGGAAAGTACTAGGCGCTAATATCTTCGGTTTAGTAAATCTTTTATCTAAAGATTTTTTCAGGCTTACTGTAATTGCATTCCTGTTAGCTGCTCCACTTTCCTGGTACCTCATGAATGAATGGTTGCAAAGTTTTGCCTATCATACCACACTCTCGTGGTGGGTTTTTGCTTTAGCAGGTATGATAATTTTATTCATCACCTTATTGACTGTAAGTAGCCAAGTGCTTAAAACTGTTTTCATGAATCCTGTTGATTCCCTAAAAAGTGAGTAACAAAGAGCAAAACCATATCGCCCCTTCCCCACCAAGACTTTTTCTCCGCTTCTTCTATTGGTTTTGCCATCCCAGCTTGCATGTTTACATAGAAGGAGATTTATTGGAACTGTATCAAGAAAGAGTTAAAAAAATCGGAAAAAGGAAAGCAGATTGGCGGTTCGCCTTTGATGTTTTACTGCTTTTCAGACCGGGGATTATAAGGCCGCTTAACAGAAAACAGCCTCTAAATCATACCGCCATGTTCAGAAATTACCTTAAAGTAGGAATCCGAAACCTTGTAAAACACAAGGGTCTTGCAACAATTAATACTGCTGGATTAGCTTTAGGAATTACCTGCTCCTTGATCATATTCTTATTTTTGCGCTTTGAACTGAGCTTTGATCGTTTCCTTACTAAAGGAGAACAACTATACCGGGTAGTCTCCATTTTTACGAATGAAAATGAGCCTGACTACAATGCCAATACACCTTATCCACTGGCATCAGCAATCCGTACCGACTTTTCGGAACTAACAGGTGTTACGCAAATACATTATAGTTTTAGTGAGCTTATAACAGTGGGAAATAAGCGCTATAAGGAATCTAATGTTATATATGTAGATTCCCTCTTCTTAAATGTTTTCAATTATGATTGGATTAGTGGAGATCCCACAAGTGCTCTTTCACAACCAAATTCAGTAGTACTTACCGAAACACTCGCCACGAAATATTTTAAAGGAGAAGAAGTGCTTGGAAAAGTCATCGAACTAGATAGTAGTATTTTCTTGAAGGTAACTGGATTAATTAAAGATGTTCCTAAAAACACTCATTTACCCTTTTCAGCGCTAATTTCTTTTTCTAATTATACTAACAACGATTTGAATAGATGGGACTACATTAATCACGGGATGACATACATTGTGCTACCAAGCAATGTACGTATTGAGCAGTTAGCAAACCGTCTTCCTGACTTTTTCTCAAAATATATGGGTGCTGATCAAGCTAAACAAAGAAGTTTTCAGCTACAGCCCATTTACGATATTCGCTTCGATATGCGTTTTGCGAATACTAACCCTACTGATACTATCAGTAAAAAAACTCTGTGGGTTCTGGCTGGCATCGGTCTACTAATTGTCCTCATTGCCTGCGTTAACTTTATGAATCTAACAACTGCCCAAGTCATTAAACGGGCACGGGAAGTAGGTCTTCGGAAAGTAATTGGAGGCAATAATAGGCAAGTTATCGTACAGTTTTTAGTGCAAACGCTGCTGCTAACTAGCATTGCCTTATTACTCTCTATTTTAATAACAGCCTTACTGATACCCAGAATTAATTCTTTTTTAGGATTTTCTGAGTTGTATTTTAATGTCGATAGGTACTTGATTCTCTTTTTACTGATAATCGTGACAGTAGTGGGGATATCCTCAGGTTTGTACCCAGCTATAGTATTGGCCCGTTACGATCCAATAGTAGCCTTGAAGAATAATATCAGTTCTATTACCAAGCGCAGAAGCTATTTTTCGCTAGGCAAAAGCACGGTAATTTTTCAGTTTATCACTGCTCAGGTTTTTATCATTGGTACGATGGTGATTTCTCAACAAATGAAATATTTTCATCAAAAAGACTTGGGCTTCACCAAAGAAAATATTGTAAACTTTTATTTACCTAGCAACGATATAGATAAACAAAAATTAACTTCGGTTCGCAATGAATTACTGCGTAGCGCGCACATTTCGGCTGTTTCTTTCAGTAAAGGTGCTCCTACTTCAGGAGATATCGGTTTTGGTACAGTACTTAGTGTAGAGGGACGGGAAGGGTTTAAGGTTCTGGTGAAACCGACTGATGCTTACTATCAGAAAACGTATGGATTGAATCTTCTGGCTGGCCAATGGCTTCCAGCCGGAGAAGTTAAAGACGGGCTTTATCCATGTGTAATCAATGAAGCTAGTATGCGGAAAGCGGGGTATCAGCAGCCAGAAGAAGCACTGGGTCAACAGATTAAAGTATGGCTATGGGCACCACTGGAAGGTACGATTGTAGGGGTAGTAAAAGACTTTCACATAACATCTTTGAAGGAAAAAATTAATCCCCTTGTCATGATGAATATTCCTATTGGCTATTCCCAAGCTGGGGTAAAGCTTTCTGGAAGAAATATCCAAGAGATACTTCCCTATATAGAAAAAGTATTTGAGACAGCTTTTCCTAAATCCCTTTTCTCCTATAACTTTCTGGATGAAAGTATAGCCAAGCAATATGAACGTGAAGTAAAAATAAATGTACTCTTCACGATATTTGCCAGCATGGCTATTTTCATAGCTTGTTTAGGGCTATTGGGATTATCGTCTTATGCCGCCACGAGGCGCACAAAAGAAGTTGGCATACGCAAAGTATCAGGAGCTTCTGTTGCTCAGATCGTACTTCTTCTCTGTAAGGAGTTTGCTTTCTTAGTGCTCATTGCTTTTGTAATAGCAGCTCCTCTCGCCTGGTACATGATGAATACTTGGTTAGATAACTTTGCCTACCATATTCAAATTGAACTGGGTACGATAGGGATCGCCTGTTTTATAACATTACTCATTGCTTTGCTAACTACTAGTTTTCATGCCACAAAAGCAGCCTTGTCTAATCCCATCAATTCCCTAAAAAGTGAGTAACAAAGAGCAAGACCATATCGCCCCTTCCCCACCAAGACTTTTTCTCCGCTTCTTCTATTGGTTTTGCCATCCCAGTTTACATGTTTACATAGAAGGAGATTTATTGGAACTGTATCAGGAGAGGGTTGAAACACTGGGAAAAAGAAAAGCTGACAAGAGGTTTGCGATAGATGTTTTACTACTTTTTAGACCCAATATTATAAAGCCTTTACAAGGATTTAACACTTTAACTCATTATGACATGATACAAAATTACTTCAAAATAGCTGTACGGAGCTTTCTTAGGAAAAAGATTTATTCTATCATTAATATTTTAGGGCTATCAATCGGGATAACCTGCTGCTTACTCATTTTCCAATATGTAGCCTTTGAATATAGTTTCGATACTTTTAACAAAAACGCTTCTAACATTTATCGCGTTAACCAAACATCGATAAGAAGTGGCGTGGAGCCAACTCCTCGTGCAAATACCGGTCGAGGTATGGCGCCTGCTTTAGCTGATGAAGTACCTGAAGTTATCAATTTTGTTCGCTTACATCCGGAATATGGTAGTGCGATTATAGCTAACCCCTCTCTGCCAGATAAAGCCTTTGAAGAAGCTGGTGTTTATTATGTCGATTCCAGTTTTTTTCAGGTATTTTCCTATACACTTATCTCTGGTAATCCCGACCATATTCTAGCTGATCCTGAGACAATTGTAATTTCTGAATCGATAGCAAAAAAATATTTTGGCAATAAAGACCCTATAGGAAAAACACTTGATGTTAGAAGTTGGATTAGTGGCAAATTTCGCGTTGATGGCATTTTTAAAGATGTACCTGACAACTCGCACCTTCAATTCGATATATTGCTACCAATGGCTGGGTTGCTCACTAAAAATAATCAGTATAGAGATGCTAGCACTGCGAGTGGTTGGGGTTGGACCAACTTTTTTACGTATGTACAACTACAAGAAGGCGCTGATATAACGAAAGTTAATCAAAAGTTTACAGAAGTATTTGTGAATGCCCGAAAAGAACATTTTGAAAAAACCAATACAAGTGGATATTTAAGCAGTCAGTCCTTGCTTGATATTCACCTAAACGAATCTATTTCCGCTCCAACAGTAGCAATGGGAAGTTCTCGTACCGTTTATTTCTTTTCTATTATTGGTTTAATAACCCTATTAATCGCTTTTGTTAATTATATGAACCTTGCCACTGCACGCGCATTAGACAGAGCACATGAAGTAGGTCTACGTAAAGTAATTGGAGCAAAACGCAATCAGCTAATTACCCAATTTCTTACGGAATCTGCCCTTACAATGCTAGTAGCGTTTGCTGTAGCGATTCTATTGGCTAATACACTGAAACCGATCATTGGTAATTTTACAGGTATAAACCTTACCAATGATTTGTGGATGAATCAGCAATTTTGGTTTATACTATTAATCTCCTTTTGCATCTCTACATTATTGGCAGGTTTCTATCCGGCTATAATGTTATCTTATTTTAAACCTATTAAAGTGCTTAAAGGGAAAGGTAGTGGCAATTCAAAATCTTATCTAAGGCATGCCTTAGTGATACTACAATTTACAGCTTCTATTGTGCTGTTGGTGAGTACTTCAATTGTGTACAAGCAGCTTAACTACATGAGAAACATG
This sequence comes from Bacteroidota bacterium, assembly GCA_038748185.1. Lineage (GTDB taxonomy): Bacteria > Bacteroidota > Bacteroidia > Cytophagales > Flammeovirgaceae > Chondrinema. Next base: position 11,705 of record JBCDJE010000006.1, on the reverse strand, counting down.
GACTTAGGCATTGATTTGACACAGATAATGACTGTTTCTGCCCCCAGAATTTTACCAGAAAACTTTCGGCAGTCAGAAGCTGTCAACATATTCTCACAAAAATTACTTGAACTTCCTGCTGTACATCAAACGGCGGCTTCTGCCACATTACCAGGTAAAGGATTTTCTTTCTATACAAGCAACATTCGAAAAGCAGGTACTGATGCTTCAACAAATATCTATGGTGCGGGGACGTATATTGATTCCAGCTTTATAAGTCTATATGGACTTGAGGTGATTGCAGGAGAGGGATTTAAAAATATTTCGTTACCTGTACCAAAAGACGAACCCAACCCTATTTTAGCCAATGAAACTGCCTTAGGTATGCTTGGTTTTGGCACACCCTATGAAGCTTTACATGAAGAAATCATTATTGGAGGTAACGAGTATCAGATTGTAGGCATCTTGAAAGATTTTAACTGGTCATCTGCCCATCACAATATTGAAACAGCCTTTTTCATTCTCCAACCGGGAAATGCTAATATTTCCATTAAAGTGAATACCAACAACTTAGCGCAAACCATTGCATCGGCAGAAGTCCAATATAAGCAGCTATTTCCAGGTAATCCTTTTCAGTATTCTTTTGCTGATGAAACTTTTGCTGCGCAATATCGAAATGATCAACGTTTTGCTAAGCTCTTTGGACTTTTTGCAGCATTAGCTATATTCATAGCTTGCCTTGGCTTATTCGGGCTCGCAGCATTTACAGCACAAAAGCGTACAAAAGAGATTGGCATCCGCAAAGTAGTAGGCGCCACAGTGCCTCACATTATTATACTATTGAGTACAGATTTCCTTAAACTGGTTATCATTGGTTTATTATTAGCCATTCCTATTGCTTGGTATTCGATGAGCCGTTGGCTAGAAGATTTTGCTTTTCAAATAAAGATTGATCCAGAGGTATTTTTATTGGCAGGATTTACAGTAGTCTTAATTGCCTTATTAACGGTAAGCTGGCAATCAATAAAAGTAGCTGTGATGAACCCTGTAGACTCCTTGAAAAATGAATAAAACCCCTGCTCCACCGAGGTTTTTACTTCGTTTTTTTCGCTGGTTCTGCCATCCTAGCCTACATGTTTACATTGAAGGCGACTTGTTGGAACTATACCAAGAAAGAGTTGAACAATTAGGAAAAAGCAAAGCTGATTGGCGGTTCGCAATAGATGTTTTACTGCTTTTCAGGCCGGGTATTATTAAGCCTTTGCAAGGCTATCATCGATTAAACCATTATGGTATGTTTAAGCATTATTTTAAAATCACTTGGAGAAGTCTTTTAAAGCAGAAGTTGTATTCTTTTATCAACATTGGAGGATTATCCATTGGACTGACTTGTTTCATCTTGATTTTTCTATACGTTCAACATGAACTTTCTTATGATCGTTTTTTGAGCAATTCCAATCAAATCTATCGCATTTATAAAAAACAAGTTAGTAATGTTTTTTTTTTAGAAACAAACTATTCTGTAGTTCTGCCAGCGCCACTAGCTACTACGCTTACAGGTGAATTTCCAGAAATAATTCGTGCTACTTCAATAAAAGAGCAAACAGCATTATTAGGATTTGAGGAAAACCATTATTGGGAGAAAGGACTTAGAGCAGATATCCATTTTTTTGAAGTATTTCCTTATCCTTTTATTGAAGGAAATCCAAAAACTGCCCTTGTAAATACAGAAAGTATTGTACTAGTTGAATCAATGGCTAAAAAGATTTTTGGTGATAACAATCCTATTGGGCAATCTTTAATTTACCAGAATGGAAATCCCTATGAAATCACCGGTGTAATAAAAGATCCTCCAGTAAATAGCTCTTTCAAGTTTTCATTTATTACTAGTATTCAGGACTTCCAACAATATGTAAATGATTTAAAAGGGATGGAGTGGACAAACAACTCCTATCATACTTTTTTTTCCCTTACCAAAGAGGCTAGTCCTTTAGCACTACAAGACAAATTTCCAGCCTTATTGGAGAAATACCAAGGGCATGACGAATCCTATCCATTTAAAGACACCTACTTTGTACAATCTTTATCCGAATTACATTTAGACGTTAAAGTAAAACATGATATTGGTTTAAAAGGAAACCCTACATTTCTATCCCTATTTTCTTTGATTGCCTTGCTAGTTCTATTATTGGCTTGCATCAATTATATGAACCTGGCTGTAGCTCGCTCAATTAAAAGAGCACGCGAAGTAGGAGTACGAAAAGTGATTGGAGCTATACGCTGGCAATTAATCGGGCAATTTATAGGAGAATCTATTTTGATAGCATTTTTAGCTTTGCTCTTAGCATTAGGCTTAACTTATTTCTTACTACCGTTTTTTGGAGATCTGTTAGAACGACCTATTGAATTGAATTTACTAGAAAATACTTTTCTCCTACCCGGATTGTTGTTGTTAGTTATCATCGTCGGAGTACTGTCGGGAAGTTATCCTGCATTTTTTATGTCATCACTCCGTCCTATTCAGGTGCTTAAAGGAAAAATAACAGGTCGCTTTTCAGGGATGAAAATACAGCATTGGTTAATCATTGGTCAATACGCTACTTCTATTATTCTGATTATCTGTAGCTTGGTTATTTACCAACAGTTTCAGTTTATTCAAAAAAAGGAGCTGGGTTATAACAAAGAACACATAGTCACCATTCCTATTCTTGATTGGGAGCTTCAAGCACATTTAGATGCACTGAAAAATGAATGGCAAAATCATCCGGATATTGTTTTAGCGACTACTTCAAGTGCTTTACCTATCAATATAGAATCAAGTACAATTATTAATGATGATGATGAAAATAATAAAGAAGATGACCTAAATATCTATCGATTACGGGTTGATGAGAGTTTTCTTGATGTATTTAATATTGAACTGGTCGCAGGAAGAAACTTCTCTCCAGCTATTAAAACAGATGTAGAAGAAGGCTATCTCTTGAATGAATCAGCAGCACGAGCATTGGGTTGGACACCCGAAGAAGCCATTGGCAAACAATTTACCCATGAGGGGACAGAAACCGTCATAGGCGTTGTGAAGGACTTTCACATGCAATCTATACACGCTGCCATTGAGCCGCTCATGATTCGACTAAAAAAGCAATATTTGAATTTCATTTCCGTGAAGGTTCGCCCTGAAAACTTAACAGAGACGCTTGCCTATTTAGAAACATCTATCAAAAAATATTCGGCCTATCCTTTTAAATACAAGTTCTTGGATGAACAATTTGATCAGCTTTACAAGGCAGATTTGCGTCTAGGTAAAATGTTTGTTTTTTTCACTGTACTTTCTGTTCTCATTGCTTCTATGGGGTTATTCGGTTTGGCAGCTTTTACAGCAGAACAAAGAACCAAGGAGATTGGTATTCGCAAAGTTTTGGGGGCTTCAATTAAAGGCATTGTGAGCATGCTTTCCAAAGATTTTTTAAAAATGGTCTTGTTTGGCTTCTTCATCGCTGTACCGATTGCCTGGTATATAATGCAACAATGGTTACAAGACTTTGCCTACCGTATAGAAATAGCATGGTGGATGTTTGTATTAGCAGGTTTTCTTGCACTTATAGTTGCTTTCTTTACCATCAGCTCACAATCTATCAAAGCAGCCTTATCTAATCCTGTTAATTCTTTACGAAATGAGTAAAAAGGAAAAAAACCATATTGCCCCAACGCCACCTAGGTTCTTGTTCCGCTTTTTTAAGTGGTTCTGTCATCCTGATTTGCACACTTACATTGAAGGAGACTTGTTGGAACTATACCAAGAAAGAGTTAAACAATTAGGAAAAAGCAAAGCTGATTGGCGGTTCGCAATAGATGTTTTACTGCTTTTCAGACCGAGTATTATTAAGCCTTTGCAAGGCTATCACCGATTAAATCATTATGGTATGTTTAAAAATTATTTCAAAGTAGGAGTCAGGAATATCCTGAAGTATAAAACCTTTTCTTTTATCAATGTTTTAGGGCTGGCTGTTGCTATGTCTGTGTTTATGCTAATTATTTTGATGCTGGCAGACCAAAAAAGTTATGACCAGTTTCATGAAAAAAAAGATCGTATTTACCGAGTATTGATGAAATCTACAAAAGGGTCCAATCTCCGTGCCACTACTCCTTTTCCATTAGCTGAATCGTTGAAAACGGAATATGGCATCATAGAAGAAGCTACTTATCTGCGCAGAGGATTTGGTGGAGACGCGGTGTATGATCAGAACTTTGTAGAGATGAAGGGCTATTTCACCACTCCTGCGTTTTTCAAGATATTTTCTTATGAATTGGAAAAAGGTGATCCATATACTGCATTGAATGAGCCCAACTCTTTAGTAGTCACAAGCAAAATTGCCACACAATTATTTGGGAACGAAAACCCGATAGGTAAAACGGTAGACTTCACGGACAGGGGTATTAATTTTGGAAATGATGAAAGAAAACCACCTGTAGATTGGGGAGTTTATACTGTAACAGGCGTACTAGCCGATAATGATTATAAGTCCCACATTGAATTTGATGTTTTGGTCTCATCATCATCATTGGCACTTTTATCTGTTGATGAAAAAATCAATGACCTTTCAGAAAATTGGATGCATCATAATTCTACCTATACTTACGTGCTTTTAAATAACAATGCGTATGAAGAAAACTTGAAAGCAGCACTAGATCATCTTGCCCCACTTAAGTTTGGTAATATCGAGAACCTCAATGGGTGGAAACTAAGTCCTCAATCCTTAAATAAAATTACTCCAGGCCCTAAAGTAAATAATGCCCCATTTATAACCTTACCTATGTTTGCCTATTACTTTCTAATAGGCTTGGCCTTAGTAGTTATGTTTACTGCTTGTTTGAATTACACCAATTTATCTGTAGCACGCGCCTTAACAAGGGCTAAAGAAATAGGTGTACGAAAAGTAAATGGTGCTCACAGAAAAGACTTGATCTTCCAGTTTTTGAGCGAATCTATGCTTACGGCTTTCCTGTCGCTAATTTTGGCGGTCGGTCTTTTATTTTTTATCAAATCGGCATTTCTAAATTTATGGGTAAACCAATATTTAAATTTTGACCTAGATGCTAACATAGAAGTTTATTTCATCTTTATAGCCCTGGCATTATTAATAGGATTAATAGCAGGTATTTTCCCTGCCTTTAGACTTTCTGGTTACAAGCCAGTAAAAGCGCTAAAAAATATGGATGGAGTAGCCACTAGTCGTTTGGGTGTGAGAAAAGTTTTGACCATCGTACAGTTTGTAATTTCATTGGTGTTTATTATCACTTCCATTGTGGGTTTTAATCAATTTCAACATTTCATGCAATATGAATACGGTTTTGATCCACACAATGTAGTAAATATAAATCTACAGAGCAACGATTATGAATTGGTAAAAAAGACACTGAATGAAATCCCTGGTGTTACTGATATTGCTGGCTCTGCCTATCTTCCGGGTTCAGGTAGAAATGATGGTATCATGCTGAAAAAATACGGAGCTGAAGAAACAGAAATTAAAGAGGCTATTGACTTGAGTATCGATGAAAGTTTTATCAATGTTTTAGATATCGAACTTTTAGCCGGACGAAATCTTTCAACACAACACGCCAGCAGCAATTCACTAATTCTTGTAAATGAGGAAATGGCAAAAGTTTTTGGTTATGATAACCCTGCTGATATTGTAGGTCAGTCCTTTGAAGGAAATAATGAAATATTTCAAGTAGCAGGTTTAGTTGAAAACTTTACATTCTCCTTACTTTTCTTAAGACAAATAACAAGACCTGTAGTACTTAGAAATGAACCTGCCAAATTCAATTTCGCCAATGTAAAAATAGCTTCTGCCGACAAAAAGGAAATTGTTACCCAATTGGAGGAAAAATGGAAAACAGTTGATCCGATACATCCGCTTAAATATGAATTTTTTGAAGATAAATTGGCTAACTATCATCAAGGAATTTTTGACCTAGTTACTATTATTGGCTTTTTTGCTTTTCTAGTCATCTCTATTGCTTGTATGGGCTTGCTGGGTATGGTGATCTATACTACCGAACGTCGCACCAAAGAAATTGGCATTAGAAAAGTATTGGGTGCTGAGAGTATTAATTTGACTTATTTGCTCTCAAAGGAATTTTTACTCTTGCTTGGTATTTCCATTCTCATCGCTGCACCCTTGAGTTATTTTATTAATAGTTTTTGGTTGAACTTTTTGGTTGTGCGAGTAGAATTTGGGTTGAGCACTATCCTTTTAGGATCGGTCTTTTTATTACTGTTAGGATTGTTAACGATTAGCCCGCAAACTTTTTTTGTTTCTAGAAGAAATCCAGCAGATTCTTTAAAAGATGAGTAAAAAGGAAAAAAACCATACTGCCCTTTCCCCACCGAGGCTTTTACTTCGATTTTTTCGCTGGTTCTGCCATCCTAGCTTGCATGTTTATATTGAAGGCGACTTGCTGGAACTATACCAAGAAAGGATAGAAATGGCAGGGAAAAGGCAAGCAGATTTAAAATTTTCAATAGATATCTTATTGTTATTTAGGCCAAGTATTATAAAGCCTTTAGAGGGTTATCATCAATTAAATTATTACGGTATGTTCAAGAATTATTTAAAAATTGGTTGGAGGAACCTCCATAAAAATAAAGGGTATTCTTTTATTAACATTAGTGGATTAGCTATAGGTATGGCAATAGCCATTTTGATAGGATTATGGGTTTGGGATGAACTCTCTTTTAATAAAAATCATACAAACTACGATCGCATTGCTCAGGTGATGAGGAGTGGTACATTGAATGGTAAAACTTTTACCTTCCCCTATTTACCCTATGCTTTAGGAGAGGAACTGCAAAATGCTTATAGCGAAGATTTTAAACACATTGTTGTTACCAACTTACCCGGTGAACATATTCTTTCAAATGATAATGAGCAACTGGTTCAAAAAGGCTTTTTTATAGATAAAGGCGGACCTGAAATGCTTTCCTTAAATATGATTAAGGGAACACAAAGAGGCCTGGATGATATGCAATCTATATTTTTATCATCATCAACAGCAATCGCACTTTTTGGGGATGAAAACCCCATAGGTGAATCTATTATGATTGATAATGATATGAATGTACAAATAACAGGTATTTATGAAGACTTACCACACAATAGCCGCTTTCATAAAATACAATTTTTAGCGCCTTGGCAATTATATGTTTCAAACAATGCTTGGATTCAAAATCAGGGATTCAAGAATAATTTTCTGAATATATATGTAGAATTAAAACCTGACATCAAACTTCAAGAAGCATCATATCATATAAAAGATGCAATATTAAACAAAGTACAAAACGATACTGATATGGTGAAAGTGCATCCACAACTTCATCTACATCCTATGAGTCGTTGGCACTTATATGCTGAATGGGATAATGGTATAAGTAGTGGTGGTTTAATTAAGTTCGTTTGGCTTTTTGGCATTGTGGGTTTATCTGTCTTGCTCCTCGCCTGTATTAATTTCATGAATTTAAGTACTGCACGCTCTGAAAAAAGAGCCAAAGAGGTAGGTATCCGAAAGTCCATTGGTTCAATTCGTAGTCAATTGATTGCCCAGTTTTACACTGAGTCATTTCTAATGGTTCTACTTGCTTTTCTATTATCGATTATTTTAACACTCTTTTTCCTGAATGAATTTAATGAGCTATCAGGCAAACAGCTTACTATGCCTTGGAACAACTTATATTTTTGGTTGTGTAGTTTAGCTTTCATCTTATTTACCGGATTTGTATCTGGGAGCTATCCAGCATTCTACCTATCGTCTTTCAACCCGCTAAAAGCACTCAAAGGTGCAAAAATTAAGGGTATCAACACTGCAATTCCTAGGCGTTTACTAGTCATTATTCAATTTACCGTTTCTGTAAGTTTAATCATTGGAACAGTTATCGTTTTTCAACAAATCCAATATGTAAAAGATCGCCCGGTTGGGTACTCACGCGATAACCTACTCATGGTTCAGATGACCACAGATGAGTTTGACAACAAATATGATGCACTTGAAACTGAGCTCATAAATTCAGGAGTTGTGAAAGTTGTATCACAGTCTCTAAGCCCTGTTTCCGCTGTGTGGTCTTCAAATGGAGGTTTCGAATGGAGGGAGATGGATCCGGGATGGCAGCAAGAAGATTTTGCTACATTATCTGTTACTCCTAAATATGGTGAAACAGTTGGCTGGCAATTTGTACAAGGCAGGGATTTTTCAAGTGAACTAGCCATTGATTCTTTAGGGTTTGTCATCAACGAATCAGCAGCTAAATTAATGGGATTTGAAAATCCTATTGGAGAAGCTGTTAATTGGAGATATACTAATAAAAGGTATACTATTATTGGTGTTATCAAAGATATGATTATGGATTCTCCTTATTCAACACCCATGCCTACGATATTTTACCAGGGGGGTAATTTTAATTGGATAAATATCAAACTTAACCCAGCAATAAACACACAAATGGGACTTGCTAAGGTTAAATCTGTTTTTAACGATGTATTGCCTACAGTTCCCTTTAAATATAAATTTGCTGACCAAGAATATGAATTAAAATTCGTAGCTGAAGAACGCATAGGCAATCTTTCAAGGGTTTTTACAATATTGGCTATTTTTATATCCTGCCTAGGACTACTTGGGCTTGCTTCTTTCGTAGCCGAACAACGAACAAAAGAAATCGGGATCAGAAAAGTACTTGGAGCATCAGTGCTTAAATTATGGAAAATGCTGTCGATAGACTTCATCATTACCGTTCTCATATCATGTTGTATGGCTATCCCCTTTGCTTATTACTTAATGAATGAATGGTTGCAAGAATATACGTATAGGATTGAAATATCTTGGTGGATATATATCCTCGGTAGTTTAGGTGCTATCATGCTCACCTTGTTAACAGTGAGTTTTCAAACCATAAAAGCAGCTAATGCTAATCCTATAAAATGCCTGAAAAATGAATAGAAAACCCACTCCTCCTCGGTTATTGCTACGCTTTTTTAAATGGTTCTGTCACCCCAGCCTGCATGTGTACATAGAGGGAGATTTATTGGAACTGTATCAGGAAAGAGTTGAAAAGGCAGGTAAAAGAAAAGCAGATTGGAGATTTGCGCTAGATGTCTTACTACTTTTTAGACCAAGTATTATTAAGCCTTTGGAAGGCTATAATCAATTAAATCATTATGGCATGTTTAGGCATAACTTACTTATTACTTATAGAAGTATTCTACGAAATAAAACCTCCTTTTTTATCAACTTGGTTGGTCTTTCTACCAGTTTGGCCTGCGCTTTATTGATTTACTTCTGGGTAAACGATGAACTATCGGTAGATAAATTTCATGAAAAAGATAATCGGCTTTATCAAGTAATGCGAAATTGGGAAACCTCAAATAATGTACTAACATTTGAAGGTACACCTGGGCGCCTAGCTTATTCGTTAGTTGAAGAAATGCCTGAAGTAGAAATGGCTATAGCTGATAGACCTTCATTCAATAACAAGGGCATTCTTTCTACAGAAAAGAAGCAAATCAAAGCAAGCGAACGCTATGTTAGTCAGGATTTTTTCAATATTTTCTCCTATAATCTAATTCATGGTAATAATAATGAGGCTTTTTCAGATAAATATGCAGTCGTTTTGTCTGATGAACTTGCCCTAAAACTATTTAATACTACGGCAGATATTATAGGTAAAACTATAGAATGGGATCATGGCGACTTCAGTGGATCATATCTTATTTCTGGTGTTTTTAAAACGCCTCCTTCTAATTCTTCCATGCAATTTGATATTTTATTCAGTTATGAACTGTTTTTGGAAAAACGACCTGAGTTTTTAAATTGGGATAACAGTAATCCTGCTACATATGTCTTATTAAAAGAAGATACAGACATAGATTTATTCAATAAGAAAATCGCTGGTTTCGTAAAATCAAAGCTTCCGACATCAAAAAGCACTTTATTTCTAAGGCAATATTCAGATCAATACTTGTATGGTACATATGAAAACGGTATACAAACTGGTGGAAGAATAACATATGTAAAACTGTTTTCTATAGTAGCCACTTTCATATTAATCATCGCCTGTATCAATTTTATGAATCTATCCACAGCCAGAGCATCGCGAAGATTAAAAGAAATAGGCATTAAGAAAGCAATTGGCGCTAAACGAAAAACGCTTATCATTCAGTTTTTATCTGAGTCCATAGCTATGGCTTTCTTATCATTAACAGTTTCTTTTTTACTTATACTTATTTTGCTTCCACAATTCCACTATATTTCAGGAAAGCAGCTCACATTAACTTTTGATGCATCCCTTATTTTGTCAGTCCTTGGTTTTGTAGTTTTTATCGGTTTTTTATCTGGTAGTTACCCTGCATTGTACTATTCGGGGTTTCGACCAACCGCTATCTTAAAAGAAAAGCTACTTACTTCTACCGGAGAATTATGGATAAGGAAAGGATTAGTGATATTTCAATTTACTGTATCAGTCATCTTAATCTCTTCAGTTTTTATAGTCTCAAAACAACTATCATTTATACAAAAAAAAAACTTAGGTTATAATAAAGACAACATTATTTATTTTACTAATGAAGGCAAAGTATTAGAAGGCTTAGAAATCTTTTTAGCTGAGATAAAAAAAATATCTGGAGTAGTCCATGCTTCTAATTTTGCTAATGATCTTACGGGAAAGCATGGCAGTACTTCTGGTCTGAATTGGGAAGGTAAAAATCCAGATGAATCCATAAGTTTTGGAAACTTGGAAGTTGGTTATGACCTAATTGAGTTGCTAGAAATTGAAGTTGTTGCAGGAAGGACATTTTCAAGCCAGTTTAACTCTGAAAGGAGTAAAATCATCTTTAATGAAAGCGCTGTTAAAGCAATGGGGCTTGAGAATCCAGTCGGTAAAACTGTTAAGCTTTGGGGGGAAGACAGACAAATTATTGGTATTGTGAAAGATTTTCATTTTGAATCACTCTACAAAGAGATAAGACCCTGTTTTCTTCAATTGTACCCAATTTCTAACCAAACCTTAGTGAGAATCAAGGTTGGAACTGAAACAGAAACACTTACTCAACTTCAGAAATTTTATCAGGAATATAATCAAGGACTTCCATTTGATTATCAATTTTTGGATCAGGACTACCAAGCACTATATGCTGCAGAAAAGAGGGTCTCGACTTTATCTCAATATTTTGCCGGAATTGCCATATTAATTTCTTGTCTTGGTCTGTTAGGTTTAGCAGCTTTTGCATCAGAAAGACGCACTAAGGAGATTAGTATACGTAAAATACTAGGATCAAGTATCTGGAGGATTATAGGTTTACTTTCTATAGATTTTGCAAAAATGGTGTTAGTTGCTATTTTAATCGCTATGCCAGTTAGTTTCGTTATCTTGAAGAGATGGCTTGAAAACTTTTCATACCGCATAAATATGGAATGGTGGATATTTGCCTTAGCAGGATTGGTAGCAATCATTATTGCTTTTGTTACCATCAGTTCTCAATCCATCAAAGCAGCACTATCTAACCCTGTAGACGCTTTAAAAAATGAATAGAAAACCTATACTGACTTAATTCTTGACATTACAAAAAAACTACTTTTAGCTCAGTAAGTTAACAACATCAATATACGGTATTTATCTTTATTAATTGAAGATAAAGGACAATTAATCACTTTTGATAAATATCCTAAAGCATAATATT
>JBCDJE010000005.1:0-23644 GCA_038748185.1 Bacteroidota bacterium | reverse complement strand
CAAATGTGTTAATAATAGAAGAAATACAAAAATCACTTGATATAGTTTTTAAGAAATTGGGAATAAAACAAAAAGGACTTTGAAAATAAGATCGCATCTGAAGCTATTTAATTTATTTTTAAATTTTACTTTACACTTCTTCACATTTAAGTAAAATGATCTTTTAATGATGCTTCATAAAATGGGGTGGATATTTCATAAAGTGTTATATCCTTCTCTTACTTGGCAAAGGTACGGCAATCAAAAAATTATTTATCTCACCTTTGACGATGGTCCCATTCCTGAGATGACCCCCGCCATCTTAGATTTACTTATTGAATTTGAAGCGAAAGCTACTTTTTTTTGTGTAGGAGATAATATTAAAAAACATCCTGATATTTTTAGAAGATTATTGCAAGAAGGGCATAGCATAGGTAATCATACTTATAATCATTTAAATGGCTGGCAAAATAAGAATAAAACTTACTTTGAAAATATCAAACTCTGCAATACAACAATAGTAGAAAAAGGAGGCACTTCTATTCAAACAAAATTTTTCAGACCACCTTATGGAAGAATTAAACACTCACAAATCCAACACTTACTACACGATTATGAGATTGTAATGTGGGATGTTTTAAGTGGTGATTTTTCACATGTAATAAGTAAAGAAACCTGTCTGCAAAAATCTATCAAATACACTGAACCAGGTTCAATCATCGTATTTCACGACAACTTAAAAGCCAAAAAAAACCTTGATTTTACCCTACCCAGGTATCTTGAACATTTTACTAAATATGGGTATATTTTTAAAGGGTTGTAATTTTTTTTTACAGTTTTTCTGATAACATTTGACAAATAAGTTGAAATAACGAAATTAGACTACTTTTAACCTTAACACTTTTATTGCTACACTTCATGCAGGAACAATACAGAAAATGGTTTACCCCTTATTTTGAACACGATTTCGAGATGCTAGTTTATGGTCATGCAGGTAAACCCATTATTTTATTTCCAACCTCACAAGGCAAATACTATCAAAACAAGGATTTCGGCTTACTAAATGCTATTTCTTGGTATATTAATGAAGGATTAGTTAAAGTATATTGCCCCGATAGTAGAGATGAGATGAGTTGGTACAATAAAAATATTCACCCTGCTGATAGGATAAAAACGCACTTAGCTTACGAAAGGGTAATTATGAATGAAGTAGCTATGGCTGCAAGAAATGAAACAGGTATTGATAAAGTTGTTTTTGCCGGGGCTAGTTTTGGTGGCTACCATGCCATGAACTTTGGATTAAAATTCCCACAACTCACTTCCCATATTATAAGTATGAGTGGTGCTTTTGACATGCGCTCTTTTATGGATGGATTTTACAATGATGAATTTTATTACAATAACCCTGTAGATTTTGTTGGTGGTATGCAAACAGGAGAAAGCCTGGAGGCTATACAAAGTATAGAATTGATATTAGGTGTGGCTGAACATGATACTTGTAAAGAAGAAAATTTTAATTTTTCCAAATTACTTAATGAGAAGGGAATAAACCATTGGTTTGATTTCTGGGAAGGCGCTTCTCATGATTGGCCTATTTGGAGAAATAAGTTACCATTTTATCTTTCAAAATTCGATTTTAGCTAGTGGCATAGCAAAACTGAATTCCGATACCTCTATTAAATCTTAAAGCATAAGCTTTTTAAGCTAAAAAATTGATGAAACATTTTACCAAACTGATAATACTATACTTTTTTAACGATTACAAAATGCTTTAGAATGAAAAAAATTGGGATATTATTTGGGCAAGAAAATAGTTTTCCGCCTGCGTTAATAGAAAGGATAAATAGTAAAAAAATAACCAGTATTACTGCCGAAGCAGTTTTTATAGACAAGGTAATACAAGCAGAGCCTACAGGATATACTGTAATTATAGATCGGATTTCACAGGATGTACCTTTCTATAGAAGCTACCTTAAAAATGCAGCTTTGTGTGGTACAGCAGTTATCAATAATCCCTTTTGGTGGAGTGCCGATGAGAAATTTTTCAATAGTGCACTTGCAGAGAAAATTGGAGTAAAAGCTCCAAAAACAGTACTTTTTCCCTCAAAGCATAGACCCGACAATACCTCTGAAGCATCTTTCAGTAATTTGGCACTGCCTTTAAATTACGAAGCCATTTTTGACTATGTAGGCTTTCCCGCATTTTTTAAACCTTTTTCGGGAGGAGGTTGGAAAAATGTTTACAAAGTTTATAATCGCAACGATTTCTTCGATGTATACAATGAGACTGGTCAACTAGTAATGATGTTACAAGAAAATATTGACTTCGAAAGCTATTTCAGGTGCTATTATGTTGGTGGAAGAGTGCACATTATGCCTTATGAACCAAGAAATGAATTTCACGAGAGATACTTGCAAAACGCTAAAACGGATAAAGCACTGCTGAAAAAAGTAGAAACTGTAGTAAGAAAACTCAACGAACATTTAGGTTATGACTTTAATACTGTAGAAATCGCCGTAAAGGATGGAGAATTATATCCTATAGATTTTTGCAACCCTGCACCAGATGCTGATGAGTTTTCCGTTGGCAAAGAAAATTTTGAGTGGATTGTAGAAAATGCCGCACAATATGCAATTGAAAGAGCACAACAACAAAAGGCAGGACAGACTAATCTAACCTGGGGAAAATTTGTCACTGGTTCAGTAGAGACATTTAAAACATTACAAACTATTGAAGAAAAAAGTACTCCCAAACCAAAGCTTGTACCTAAGAAATCAATTACAAAAACTAAAGCCAGCAAAAGTAAACCAACAGCAAAATCAAGCCTGTTAGATAAACTTAGTGAAAAGCAAAAGAAAATTATTACCGGGCTCAAAAAAGGAGAAAAGGATGATTTGAAAATAATTAATGGTATAGGACCCGCGATTGAAAAAAAACTCAATGGATTGGGAATTATGACTATCAAGCAAATCAGTATGTTTGATAAGGGAATGATTGCAAAAGTGGTAGAAGCGATAGAGTATTTCCCCGATCGTATAAAGAGAGATGATTGGGTTGGGCAGGCAAAGAAAATGTCTAAAAGAAAGTAATTATGACTATCGCCCCAATTGATTGCGCAGCAGCAAGAACTCGATATAATACTACTTTTAGTGCAGAAAAATATGATGCCTTCCTAAAAGATATTCATCCGGTATATGACCTTTCATTAGATTTTAGAATTGCCGAGACACCTGTTTTTGTATCGAAAAGCTTTCAGCAGGAAATGCTTCATCTTTTTGAAGAAATAAAAACCTTTCTCAACCACAAAGAGCTTAGTGGAAAACTACAAGGAGCTGTTCCAAAACTTTTTAATGTTGCAAATGAAAGTAATCGTCCATCATTTATCTCTATAGATTTTGCGGTATGTAAAGATGAAAATGGATCACTCTTCCCTCAGCTAATTGAGTTACAGGGACTTGCTTCCCTATATTGCTACCAAAGAAATTTAAATTTTGCGTATCTGAAGCATTTTGATGTTCCTAAAAACTTTAGCCCCTATTTTAGGCATTTAAATGATAGCCAATACCTAGCTCTGCTAAAAAAAATAATCTTTGCCGATGAAGCACCTGAGCATACCATTATGTTGGATATTGCACCTCCCAAACAAAAAACCAGAATAGATTTTATTTACAGTAAAAAAGATTTGCAGGTAGAACCAGTCTGTGTTACTGAAATATTCCAAGAGGATAACCAACTTTTTTATTATAGAGATGGTATAAAACTTCAGGTGAAGCGAATTTATAATCGGCTCATTTTTGACGAGCTAAGTAAAAGGAAAGATATTCAAGCAAAACTAAAGTTTGACTTTAATGCAAATTTAGATGTCACTTGGATAGCTCACCCCAACTGGTTTTACAAAATAAGCAAGTATACTATGCCTTTTATGAATAGTAAATATGTCCCAGAAACTCATTTTCTGAATGAATATGAAAATTGGCCTGATGACTTAGAAAACTATGTACTCAAACCACTGTTTTCTTTTGCCGGAACTGGTATTTATTTCGATGTAAGCAAAGAGATTTTAGATAGCATCGAGGATCGAGAAAATTTTATTTTACAGAAGAAAGTGATATATGCGCCGTTTGTACCCACGTTGGACATACATGCTAAAGCAGAAATTAGAATGCTTTGCCTTTGGGATGAAGAACTGATCCCGGCTATGTGCCTTGCCAGACTCAGTAAGGGTAAAATTATGGGGGTAGATTATAATAAAAATAAAACATGGGTAGGAAGCAGTGCCGTTTTTTTTGAGCAATAAATCAACATTTTCTTTCCATTTTGAGCTTATAAGCCACTTCAAAATTTAACTTTGTACTTTAAAAACTTAACAAGCTAATTTATCTATCACCTATGCTAAACCCCGGAGAAGTAAGTCTGGAACAACTAGCCATCCATTTTGTAGGAAATCCTATACAAGAGGAAATGTTAATGCTATCTGATGATCCTGTAGTGCTAAAAGATGAAACTATCCTACATTTATTGCAACAGTACTTTTTTAAGCCCTTTAAAGGAGATAACTTTTATCACTTAATGCACGAAGCAGAAATTAGCTTAAATGAAGTTTTTAGTGCGGCTTACACAGTATTTAATAATCCTGAAGCACTTTTTGAACAATCAAAACAATTAGCTAAGCACCTTTTTAACCAAACCAATCACCCTAATATTAAAGGAGGTGAGTTTTATATGGCATATCTGAAAGATTGCCAGGTTGAAGGAGAAATTATTGATGCTATCGGTTTATTTAAATCTGAAAGCAGAGAAACTTACCTGAAAGTTTTTCCTGAAGGCACAAGATATGACATTGAACAAAGAGAAGGAATCAATATTAATAAACTAGATAAAGGCTGTCTCATTTTTAATACAGAAACGGATAAAGGCTACAAAGTCGCTTTGGTTGATACTACCAGCCGTGGAGCAGAAGCAGCCTATTGGAAAGATGATTTTTTGCATGTGAAACCACGGGAAGACAGTTTCTACCATACACAAAACTATATGCATCTCACAAAAGATTTTGTACAAGATGTTTTTAATGAAGAGCACGGAGTAGATCGCTCTGAGCAAATTGTTATGATGAATCGCTCGGCAGGTTATTTCAATGATAAAAAAGAATTTGAACGCCAAGACTTTGAGCAAGAAGTAATGCAGGAGCCAGAAGTAATTGAAGCTTTTAACGATTATAAACAGCAATACCAACGGGATAAAAATATGCCGCTTTACGATGAGTTTGCCATATCACCTACAGCTGTAAGAGGAAATAAAAAGATCTTTAAGAGTATTCTTAAACTCGACAAAAACTTTCATGTATATATCCATGGCAACCGCGACTACATTCAAAGAGGATTTGATGAAGAAAAAGGGATGCACTTTTATCAGTTATTTTTCAGGAATGAACTTTGACTGGTTGGGTTGTTATCGAATTTTCTAAAATAATTCCTTGAGGCTTAACTAATAGAATCTCAATGAAAATTGAATTCCAATGAGCCACATATGTTGTTATATGCTTACCTTTTAGTTCTTGATTGCTGGAAGTATATACTTTTCTAATATTTTTTCAGGTTGTTGTAATAATCTTCCATTTCTAAAATTTCCTGAAGTGCTGCTTCTCCACCTGTTTCATATAGCTCTTTGATCCTGTAATAACTATCCCGGGAATAACCCATGGTTCGGCAAGCTTGGGAAACGTTCCGTAATTGTGACGCTAAATTTAGTAATCCTAACTTAGTTTTATTTAATTAACTTTTCATTTGTAGTCATGATGTATTTGAATTTGATTATAAAAAAGTTCGCACTTTAATTTAACCAAACTGTCAGATTTCATCGTGACTACTTCAATTTATCCATTCTGGAATATGTTTGGTATTATTTGCTTTTACCTTACCTAAAGCTTCACATATTTGCAATAATAATAGTTCTACAGATACATTACTGTACTCATCAGAAAGAATAAATTCATGATATAATTTTGCAAAAAGAAGATGTATTCGTAGATTTTGAATGAGCTGACTACCTTCGAGTAGATTTAAATTTATTCCATTATTTTCAAACCATTTTTTTTCAAATTCTAAGTGAAACCCGCTAGCCTTATCAGAGTGTTTAGCACCGTAATGGACTTCTTGCCAATTATTAAACATTAAGCTGCCGGATGGACATAGCGTTTTCACTTTCTTATTACAATCAAGCATGTTTCCATGTAATACAAACATGAAATAAGGATTTTCGTAGTAATGCCAAGCCGTTTTACTTACTGTATAATTATATTGAGATAGTAAGATGTCATTAAAGGATACCGCTGATTTTTGATTCCCATAATATTTCCCTTTAGTTAATATTTTCATCTGTTTAAAATTTTTTGATTGCTGAATGTTCAAAAAATTGGAATACATTCAGTAACTCACATAAACTTTAATCATTCTTTTTGTGTGAAGTTGGAAGGATGAAAATTCATGTTCGTGTCATTTTAGCTTTGGGGTTGCATCTTACGATTTGCTACTATATTGCGTGCCGCATTTTTACTTCTATGGTTTCTTAAAAGGTTTTGTTTTATGAGCTAGAAAACCTCTGAATGCTGCATGTAAATACCATATGCTAGCAGGTCGTTGTTTATTTTTTTAGTTGTTCTTTCATATATTTCTCTAATGTCATAGGCAATTTTATTATGTCGTTTGGTCTTTCAGGAACAGCTTTGTTGTCAATCACAGCTTGTGTCATATCAGAAAGGTTCGTCGCTGTATTTTCTGTAAACCCAACTGACAAAAGCGTTTCTTTCCATTGTTCCTTTGATATGGATTGAGTTGTTACGTCTTTGTCGAGCAATTTTGAAAAGGTTTTGGCAACATCAAGAGAGCTATATTTTTGTTGTCCTGTTAATTCAAAAATTGTTCTGTTTCCCGAAGCTGGTTTGTCCGTCATTACTTTGGCTATGAACTTTGCCAAGTCAATTGGTGAGTGCATTTCTATTTTTAAATCTTCAGGGAAAAAGGTTGGCAATACTCCATATTGCTCAACAGTTGTCAAATAACCAAGCCAATTGCTAAAATAATAGGACGGTCTGATAAATATTTTCTCTACTTCTAAATCGTCAAAGCCTTGTTCTAAAATCCGTGACATTAAAATATTTCCTGTGTTACTTTCAATATGTGCTCCAATACAAGACAAACCTACAATTCTTTTTATATCAGTGGACTGAATGGCTTTCCTGTAATTTTCAACTATCCGTTTTATATCTCCAATAATATCGTTTGACGCTGGATTTTCGGGTGTCAAAACAAAAACAGTTATTCCGCCTTTAAATACTTCTGTAAGTTGTTCGACATTAAATAAATCTGCCGTTCGGGTTTCAATGGATTTATCTATAACCTTGTCAGGATTTCTCACGACTGCCCTTACAGGAAAACCGTTTTCTTTGATTGTGTTGATAAGATTTGAACCTACTTGTCCTGTTGCACCTACAATGATATTCATACCTTCTGTTTTTAAGTTTATGATATCCTTAAAGTAAAATGGCATTCCGACAGCCCTATGTCAAGGGTGGCGAAAAAATCAATAGTGACGTTCAAAATAGTCTTGTAAGGTCATTTTGTGAGGCTCAAACTTTTCTGTGTGTATCTCTGGTTTTTCAATCCTCTCAAGGTGGAAAAATCTAAACTCGTTACGTAAACCACACCAGGCCAACAATAACCAATTTTCTTGTGTGCTTAATAAAGCAAAAGGCTCAACAACTCGGTTTATATAAAAATGTGCTGTCTCTAACAGTTACCTACATTTCTACAGAACTTGAATTCAATGAAGACCCGAAAAGCTTTCTGGACAATTACTGCCCGCATAATTTTTTATGCAGTATTGGAGGTATTTAATCTATTTTAAAGTAATTTCCGTAAAAAAATCCTATCTTTTTTTGTTTGAGCCAATTATTATTCTCAAAGTAACTTAATCCAATTTTTCAAAAGTCAACATCGGCTTAGAAGTTGAGCTATAAAAATTCTCTATGTTCAATCTATTGCCTGCAATTTTAAAATTATAGTCTTTAAAGCTAGAATTGCTTGATAACATCCAATACAAAGAAATTCTTCCTTCTGAAAGCCTGTATTCGTAAGACCCTGAGCCATATTTAGGTAATAAATTTCCATCTCTTATCTCTTTTCCTCTGCTCAAAATCATTATTTCTGAATTATCCCACGATTCAAAAGTCAATGTGTCAGATTTTGTTTCCATTTCTATCCACTTCCCTTTCAAGTCGGTCGAAGTAATAATTTCCACATTGTCGTCAGAGCAACTTAGTAGCACCAGAATAGAAACTGTACCTAAAAAATATTTCATATTCATCTTTTTAGATCGTTTATAATACTTATTCCAATTTACTTAATTTGTATTCTAACTCAAATTTCAGATCTCATTTTGCCCAAAGATTAGTAACCGATTGGAGGTTACAATCCTAAAAGTAATAAGAATAGTACTTTCAAAAAAAATACACTCAAATAATGAAAAAACTAGGCTGCATCTAATACCCACTATCACTAGCATTTTTAGAGTCTGCTAGGGCTTGCTCATCTACTTCACCACCAAAATGTTTTTTGGCTGCTTCAACAATGGTAACTGTTGCAGTAGCACCTACTCTTGTTACGCCCAAGGCTTTTACTTTTAACATATCTTCCAGATTTCTTACTCCACCAGCAGCTTTAACTTGTACCTCCGGTGCACTATGCTTTCTCATTAGGGTAAGGTCTTCTACAGTAGCCCCTTTGTACGAGTATTTCCCATCTGCTCCTTTCACCATGCCATAACCTGAAGAAGTTTTTACAAAATCTGCTTTTACTTTGCTGCAAATCTCACAAAGTTTGATCTTGTATTTATCTTCCGGTAAAAAATCATTCTCAAAAATAACCTTTAAAATTGCTCCATGCTCATGGCTAGCTTTGGATACAGCATCAATTTCGTTTTCTATATATACCCAATCTTCTCCCAACACTTTTCCGATATTTACCACCATATCTATTTCTACAGCGCCGTCTTTACAAGCCTGTATGGTTTCTGCTACTTTTACTGCTACAGTAGAATTTCCATGAGGGAAACCGATTACTGTACCTACCAGTACATCTGAACCTTTGAGCCATTCAGCCGCTTGCTTCACTGCATAAGGCTTTATACACACTGAAGCAGTATTGTATTTTTTTGCCAAAGCACAACCCTCTTCCAAATCTTTATCTGTCATAGTTGGGTGTAATAAAGAATGATCAATCATCTTGGCTATTTCTGTTACTTTATCCATTTTTTTCTGATTTTAAAAGTTAAATATGTATTGATTAAATGATAGGTCTTAAGTAAAAACACTACTAATGGAATATGTATTGGTATTACAAAACAGAGCACTATAAAGAAAAAAAGCGCTTCTGTTTGTACTGTACTTTCGGTAGATGTGTAACAGGGCATCGTCTTCTTTCATACCGAGTATATGTGCCTGCTGTTTATTTGCACAAATTGCCTTTACTTGCTGATCTACAGAAGTAACTTCTATATGATACTTTTGTCTTAATGTACCAAACAAAGAATGTTCTTGATAAGAAACTTTGGTAAACCCTTTTAAATCACTACTGGGTAACCAGGTGTACTCTAACATAATAGGTGCTTTATTTACAGACCTAAGCCTCTTTAGAAAAAAGCAGCTATCCGCTAATAAATTTTCAGGTATAGGATAGAAAAAATCTTCTGGCCAATCTTGCAATACGGGTCCTTCTAATAATTTGGTAGCAACCTCAAGTTGATCATCTTGTAAAGATTCTGTAAATCCTCTAAATGAAAGTAAACCTAGTGTTTTGCGCTGTATAGAAACAATACTTCCTTTCCCATGATGTTTGTAGATATAACGCTCTTGTACTAAGGTATTCAAAGCTTGTCTCACTGTTGGACGAGTTACGTTAAATCGTCTACTGAGCTCATTTTCAGAGGGCAATAAACTACCTTCGGGGTAATCTCCCGAAAGGATTATTTTTTTTAAATATTGGTAAACTGCTTTGTATCTGGGTGCTTCCACATAATTTCGATTATTATGCAAATTACATTAACTAACTTGTATATACAAGTTGCAAGTATCCAATTTTCCTTTTACCTTATAAAATCTGGATTACGATGTAGGTGTAACTACTTTTTGTGTGCCATTTGAGCTTATTGTTGAAGTATCACTTTCTCGTTCTGATATTCTTTTAGGAGGAGCTAATATTTTATTGAGAAAATTAATGGTAATTAAATAGGTAGGTTTTACGCCAACCATTCCTAAACTCCCAGAGGCTAATGTACTACCTGTTACCAGTGGATTATCAGAAGCATAGTAAGCATAATGCAATGCTAGCTTCTTGGGATCAATACTTTTTCGCACATAAGCAGCAGATTGAATGGCTTTTTGATAATGTGCCCCTTCCATTTCGAGTCCTATAGCGCTCCAAGAAGAATTTTTAAAATAATCGAGTACATCTTTATTTTGTAAAGAAGTACCTAAAACTGTTACCATAGACCCTTTGCAAACATTCACTCCTGCATGTTGGTAATCTTCTAAACGCTGTTGGTTTTCAAAAGGATAATTATCAGCAGTGCCCTCAAATACATGAGCGGTTGGGAGCATAATATCACCTTTACCTCCGGTAAGAATACCAGCCTTACCCATAACGGAAATAGAAACTATTGGAAGCGGGTTTTCTTTTTTTTCCATTTCAAATGGTTTCAGTAACTCATCCATAGTCTCATAAGCTTGCTCTCCAAAGGCATAATCCATTACGATAATAACAGGCTTTTCTGCTTTTATGTAGGCTTTATCTACTTTCAGCTCAGGAGATAAAGTTTGAAGTGCGATTTTGGCCGTATCAAAAATTTGTACATTCAAGTTTGTTCCTGACTCATCTTCAATGGAAATCATACCATACCGCTTTGCATATTCTGCCACTTTATGTTGCAAGCCACGATTTTCCTCCTTGCTAAGTTCTACTGCTAAGCCAGTAATATCTTGGTTTTTATCCGTTTCGGTTAAAACATGGTAAGCATATAAGCTATTCATCACACTGTGCATATTGGCGCTGATAATGTGAATAGGTCTGCCAAGTAATTTATGTTGAAGTAAATGTTTCTTGATGTTGGTTGCCCAGATTTCACCGTAAATATGATGTCCTACTTGTTGACGTAAAGTAGGTGTAAAACTAATCTCGCGATGCTTTGTATTTTCTACCTCCTCTTGTGCTACTCTCCCTAACCAATAAACTACATGAAATAAACCATTATTTCTGCTTCTATTTTCACAAAAACGATCGTAGGCTTTCTTCGTTTCTTCAAAAGTTCGCCCTAATATATTGCTGAGATAAGCAAATGCCATATCGCGGTTATGTTCGTCAATAGCTACTTCTCCTTTTACAATTTCTTCTAACTTCTTCCAGTCACGTACCCGCTCACCTTTTTCGTTGAGAGAGTGTTTGTATATTTTATTGGCTTCTATGTAGAGAAAGGTTAGATGTGTTAAGATATCGTAAATCTCACTTCTTCCTCTGGTAACTTCTATAAGTATTTGGTTTCTATCGATACGATAACAATTTCTTCTTCTTTTTGCAGGAATAATGGTTTCAAAGCTAGAACCATCATATCCTTCTTCCGAAATCAATCGCACGTACCTACATTGTTCTATCCCCTTTGGTAGTCTATCAATTACATATACCAGTCCATCTAGTTCTACTTTATGGTTATCATCCATAGAGCCATATATCTCGGGGCTAAGCGTAAGCAATGCCTCAACGATCTCTTGCCCAGAAATTCCTGAAGGCTTGTAATGTCCACGATTAAATAAATGACGCATTACAATATATAAGCGCTCAATGGCTGCACGAGATTCTTGTGCTCTGGTTCTACTCGGAAAAAATATACCCATATCTTATCTGCTATTTTGTATTGCATTATTTAACATGATACTGGTGGAAAGGGTTTGAAAGCATGAATGAATAGCAATCAAATTTTTAAATCTTTATAGGTTTAATCCCGATTAGGCAAAAAAAGTATTGATCCTTGCTGAATAATATTATAATCTACATGACCGGATGTGGTATTATTAGGCGTTTTAAAATGCAGGTGTGTTCGCTTTCCCGGATGTGTATAAACACCTTCACCCAGTTCATCAGCCCTAAAGCCAATTACTTGTATATTTTCATTAATTAGAGAGAATTTACGCTTCGCTTTTTGATGTTCAACTTTATTATTTGGCAAACTACCTGTTTTATAAATAATATGGTAAACTAGTGAATCAACCTTGCCTTCAATACGAAAAGCGAAGGGTTCTTCAGTAGAAAGCTCATATTGAAAAGCTAATTCTTCAACATATTTTTCTACCTCGCCTAGCCCGTTAAGTGGTTTTTCTATTTCAATTTGTTTCCAATTCGGAATGCTAGCATAGGCTAGAAAAGCAGCATGGTAATTTAACGAAGTATCTACTTTAGGTGTTCTATTAGCTACCGTAGAAATCAATGGTACCCCATCGTATATGGTTACTTCTCCTTGTAAACCTTCAACAGAACCAATCGCGTATAAATTTGAAATATTAGCCAGCGAATCTAAAAAAATACGCGCAGTAAGATCATTTTTCATTAATATATTTTGCCGATCGCCAACGTTTCTCACCCAAAAAGTTTCAGATGCCTCATCTCCACGATTAACTTCTTTTTTACTTTGAGAAGAAGTACAATTAAACAAGCAAATAACTACTAGCCCGAAAATTATTACATTCATTTTTTCTCCTGTCATTCACTCCAATTTTTTAAACCTTAAACTGTCTATTATGAAATTTTATTCAGCCTTTGTAAGCAGCAAACCTGTAATACTTAGGCCTTGAATCTACTCTTACATGTAACCAATAAACCCCTAGCCCAGCTGTACTTAGCCATTTTCTTTCTATTCCTAAAGATTCCTTGTAAACCTGCCCAATTTTCTTCCAAAATTCATCGATCTGATCTTTAGAAGCAGTTTTTATAAATTTAGCCAAATGTGAATAATTCTCATTACCATTCATTGGCGCAGGGACAATCAATTGAGCATCTCCCCTCAAATTAGAAAATGATACTACTTGCTTGTTATTCTTATAATAATCTTTAAAAGTATTCGGTTCAGGTTGAACACGTTTAAGCGAATCACTTTTTACAAGAACAAACTCATAAGTATTTTGTAAATCAGCAACAGTAATACCGGGATGTTCCCAAAAAAATGCTTCAAAAGAACTGCCTTTCAATATGTTGGTATAGAAATTCCTGAATTCCTCATTATTTATCCATAAAACAATTACTTTTTCAATAACTAATGCTACGTTGTTATAGAGAATTTTTATTTTGATTACCTGATCTTTCTGAACTTCAGTTGATTTTATTTCCCACATAAAACTTAATGTGATTCAAAAAATATCAATTTCTATAATTTAAAGGAGGCTCTCGCTCTCCTAGAATAGCTTCGTATTTAAAATCTTCCCCGGTTTTGCCTTTCAATTCTACTGTAGCTTGTTCAAGGGTTTCAAGATTTGTAAACAAATCATACGCGGTTAATGCCAGGGTTTTAGCAGCTACTACCATCCCTTTTTTTCCAACAGACATCCCGCCTGCTGCGACAGCTTGCCAGCTATGGGCAGCAGTTCCTGGTACCCACGTAGCGGCAGCCATACCTGCGGTAGGTACTACCCAACTAATATCACCTACATCAGTAGAACCTCCCCCTCCTTTACTGGCACTAAACCCCCTAATTTTTTCTGCACTTTTTACAGGCACTTTATTCTTGCCAAACGATTCGGCAACCTTCTCTGCAAATGCTATCTCAGCATCATTGTAATGCACTCCACCAACCTTTTGTAAGTTATTGTACATGACTTTAGCTAAAACTTCATTGGGCAATAGGTTATATACCCCATGGATTACTTCATATTCCATTCTTGTACCTGTACCTAAAGCCGCTCCTTCAGCAGCTTTTACTACGCGTTCCCACATATCTTTTACTTCTT
Source organism: Bacteroidota bacterium (assembly GCA_038748185.1). Lineage (GTDB taxonomy): Bacteria > Bacteroidota > Bacteroidia > Cytophagales > Flammeovirgaceae > Chondrinema. The sequence continues at coordinate 9,623 of JBCDJE010000005.1, read as the reverse complement.
GTATCTGTGGGTGCCTCACATAGTAATAAACTTCTGCAAAAGCCGGAACAACATTAGGAGCTTCTCCGCCTTTTGTAATCACATAATGAATCCGAGATTTTTCATCAATGTGCTCTCGCATCATATTTACCATCATATTCATTGCCTCAACACCGTCCAATGACGATCGCCCTCTTTCCGGAGCACCTGCTGCATGAGCTGCTTGCCCGTAGAACCTAAATTTGGCCGATTTATTCGCTAATGAAGAACTAGGACTGGCAGCATTCACTGATGCAGGATGCCAGTGAAGTACCGCATCAACATCATCAAAAAGTCCTGCTCGCACCATGTATACTTTTCCTGCGCCGCCTTCTTCTGCAGGAGTTCCATAAAAACGAATAGTACCAGAACTGCCTGAACTTTCTAACCACTCTTTAATAGCAATACTGGCTGAAGCAGAGGCTGCTCCAAAGAGGTGATGTCCACAAGCGTGTCCGGCAGTTTTATCAGCTATTTCCTTTCGAGTGGGTACAGAGTCTTGTGAGATACCCGGTAAAGCATCAAATTCACCTAAAATACCAATTACAGGCTTTCCACTTCCCCAACTGGCTACAAATGCCGTAGGAATATTGGCAACTCCTTTTTCAATAGTGAAACCTGCAGCTTCTAAGGTGCTACTCAGTAAGGCAGTACTTTTTTCTTCTTGGTAACCCATTTCTGCATATCCCCATATTTTTAGAGCTATTTCTGCATATTTTTCTTGGTCCTTTTGTACTGCTGCCAGTAAAGTTTCTTTATCTTTTTGTACTTTTTTATTTTGAGAAAATACTGCTTGAAGAGGATTTAAAAACACAAAAAGTAGTATTACAACATAGTAATGATATTTCATTTATCTTCTATTTTTAAGTGGCTCTTAATGGAAGTAGTAGGAATGCTTATTGGTTATTTTTTGAAAAGTGAAGATAAGGAATTTTTACTTTTTAAGAAGTATAGATTTTACATTTAGCCAAGTTCAGAAATCCAAAGTTAAGAGAGTAAATCAGTACTGTAAAGCGACTATTATGAATATTTGGGATCATTGCAGGTTATCTGTTCGGAAGTTTGGTGGAAAAGAAGAAGACTACTATCAAATACATAAATTTATGGACAGCAGTAAATTATTTTACTTTAATGCACGCCATAGACTTCTACTGCATAATCTGTACGGGATAGAGATGACAGTCAAAAAATTTGGAGATACTATCGAAAATAATGAAAAGAAGAAAGTATTAGTAAGAGATATATCAGCTGAGCATTGCAAAGAAGATTTAAGTGGAAAAGTCCCTAGCTTAGTAGACTGGCTTTCCGAAAATGAAGAAAATATCAAGCCTTTAATTAACATACCAATTATTGAAGATAAAAGACTTGAGGAGTTTGTACTATTTCCCAAGATGAGATCAAATCTTGAATCTTCTCTTTTGATCACACTAAGTAATTTTGGGGTATATTTAGCGAATGAGATACTCGGGTTTGAAAGCTCAAAGATCTTGCAAAAACTCATTCATAAACAAGCTACTGTTCAGCATTATTTATCGGTTTATCAATTTACTGAAAAATGGCAATTCACTCCTTGGAAAAAAGAATTAGATTGGTTAGCACAAAATAAATAATGAAACGCTAAAATGAATAAGCACAAGCGAAGAAGGTTTTTACTTTTTATGAGCCATATAGGCACATCTATCCTTATTAGCCCTACAAGCATGTGTTCCAACCCAAATAGTACTGAAAATAAACGTAAAGAAGATATGTCTCCATTGAAAGATCAAATAATAGAAATACTTAACTCAGGGAAGAGAATAACACTAAAATGGAACTGTGGTGGTGATGAGGCAATTGTTACCACTTTTGTTGATGGAAAACAAGTAAGTTATAATGACAAATTTGCTGAAGAGTTGGACATTTACATCGTTAATTATTTGGATTTACCCGATGTAGGAGAGTTTCAAATGGAAGGAGAAGGAGAGATAGTTGAAGAAAATGGAAAAGTTTATCTCGAATGTGAATCTACTTTATTAGGATATGAAGGATACACAGATGAGGGAAAAAGTGAAGGATGGGTCAAAACAAATACCCGTGAAGATGAATATTCGGGAAAGAGAAAATTATTTATGAGTAAAGAATAACATCTACTGAGTAATCAATCATTTTTTAGTAGTACAAGAATTATCGATTCTATATAGAGCAGAAGAATGTGTTGGTAAAATATTACTCATTTCTTTAGCCTATTCAGCGTATAATAAATCTGATTATTTTTTAATAAACTGCCATCTTTAGCATATAAATTATTGATTTCCAACTCGTACACATAACCCGGTACAAGTGAATCAAGTGCAATGCTGGTTTTCTTGTTTGCAGCATCGTAAGAAATCGCTTCGATACCTACATCACTAACATCGATCTGTGGTGAACCGTATCTCTTATGATATTTGTAATAATATTTTTTGAATTTAAAATTAACAGGGTTAGCAGCAGCTGTATCTTGCATGGCTTTGGTATAAGTTAGGTCAAAACCCTTTTCGGTTAAGTTCATATTGAGTATATCGGTAGGAGTTTTTCCTGTAAAAATTATACGCTGTATACCTTCATCTCCTACCCAACCATGGTCATTTTGCCCAATCCAAAGGCTTCCGTCGGGAGCAAAAGCCATTCGGTTATTTCCTTTTCTTAATCCAATTGAATCTACTAATGCTACACAAGCCCCCTGTAATTCTCCATCAACTTCTTCCAGCATTACCCGCATAATATATTCATGATCCATTTCGCCTACTAGTAATTGCCCGGCAAAAGGGCCAAATTTCCCATTGGTACTATCTACCAGAGGTTGTGTTGGCGAGTTAGCCATAATACCATGGGGGAAAAGAACTGCGGCAGGCTGCCGCATTTTATTGAGCACTGCTGGCGATAGTGATAACGGATTAATCTCGCTAAAGCCTTCTTCCCAAACTAAGCTTGCCGGATGACCATAAAATTTCCCCTTTTTAACATGATATAATTTACTGGTACCTAACCAGTCGCCTTGGTTATCAGTAACAAACAATTCTCCGTCATCATCTACACCCAAACCATTGGGCGACCTAAAGCCACTTGCAAAAGGTTTTAACGAACCAGTTTGAGGATTTAAATGCATTACCCAACCACGAAATGGAACAGCTGAGTACATCCTCCCAGGTCTTCCATTCTCATTAAAAGTACCTCTTTTTTCTTCTCTTACTCCAGCGCCATTCGATGCCGTATTCAAGGCAACATAAAAATTACCTTTCCCATCAGGTTCAGGACCAAAAGCAAACTCGTGATAATTGCCCGACATCCCAAAATCATCAGTAATTACCTCGTATAAGTCCGCCTCACCATCATTATCAGTATCCACTATACGCGTTAGTTCAGGACGTTGCATTACCCAAATTTCTGTGTTACTAACGACATATATGCCCAAAGGATCGTGTAAACCCTTTGCAAAAACTCTCCATTGTTTACTTTTAGACTCGTAGGTCATTACTTCGCCAAGGTGAAAACAAGCTATCATCCTGCCGTCGGGCATAAATGCAATTCCTCCTGTTTCTGCTCTGAGTCCTGATGGTGTATCTATGGTTTCAACACGATAAGACTCTCCCGGTATTTCTTCTTTTTTAGTTTTACAGGATGCTAATAGTAAGCAACAGATAATAGATAAATAAGTACAGGTAATTTTCATTTTCAATTTACTGATTCAGGCTTGTAACAGTGATGGTAAATGCTTGGGCTTCTTCAGGCATTAGTTTGATGTATTCTCCCTCTTTTGTCCCTTTATCTATCTCAATACTCACCTTATTATCTTTAGGCAACATATAAAAGAGTGGCTCTGTAATAGAAGTTATTTCATATTGGATTTGAATACCTTTATCGCCTGCAATAGGCAAAATATGCTCTTGAAATTTAATATCCTCAACACTATATAAAAAAGTAGGAAAGCCTTCTTTATCTAACTTATAACCTCCAAAATCAGGCGTTAAAAGACTATCCGTATTTACTAAACTAAATGGGAATTGGTTGTTATTCTTAAAATAAACCTTACCTAATATTTCAGCCAATGCATTACCATTTCCCTTCCAGTGAGCAGTATTGTCAAGAAAACCTCCTTCCCAAGTATATCGGAGCATGCACTTTGCGGCGTCCCAACAATACGCATGTGTCTCTGTCATAGCAACTGCTATTGCTGCCGGGCTACATTCAGGCATAAAGGTTCTATAAATTGTAGGGTAAGTGATAAGGTAGGGATGCGGCGAGGAGGCTTTTTCTAGGAACTCAGGAGACCTCTGGTTCTCAGGCACATTTTTATCACTAGCTAAAGGTGGTAGCGGCTTGGTAGTAACATACATAGCGCCATACATTATAAAGCCATGCCCGGGATAGGTGCAAGCATAGGGATATACTCCCTCCTCTTCAGGCGCAGTAAATTCAAGTATTGCGGTTTCTTCTATTTCTAAAACCTTCGTATATAATAAGACATCCTCCGATTCAGGCACATAATTATTTGCTGTACCAGCTCCCCCCATCATTTGTGCGGCTTTTACTACTGTTTCACGCTTACCGGGCTTAGTAAATACCAAGTTGTGCGCCATATCATCTGTATTTTCAAAAATGATTCTAAGATTTTCACCTGGCTTTACTGCAAATCGAACAATGTCATATTTTAATCCGGCAATGGCTTTGATACGCAATTCTCTAGGATTTTGCTGTGTATTATTAAAATCACTTCTCCCTGCTAGTAATAAGAAAAGTGGTGCAATTATGATCAGAAATCGTATGTATAATTTTGAATTACGTAAATTGGAAATGTGAATCATTGAATTTTAGTACTACTACAAAAAATAAGTTGGCTTTCTATATAATAATAAGGCTATTGAAAAAGTATTATTTTAAATCAAACTAAGTTACCTTCTTGGTTTTCTTTTTTACGAATGAGGCTTCATAGATAAGCTTTTGTTTAATTGAATAGAAAGCCTCAACTCTCAAAAAGGATTAAATTTCTCCGTTTCAGCAAATTAGGTTAATAAAAAAATTAAATCGTAGCTGGTTTTATCATATTTAATCTTGATAATCTACCTGCTAAAAGCACACAAAGTACCAGAATTAGAAAAAGATCTACAATAGGAGCACTAAGATATATTCCCGAAATGCCAATGTAAAGGGGCAAAATAATTACTACCGGTATAAATAAAATAACTTGTCTCGAAAGTAAAACGATACTTGCCAACTTTCCCTCACCTATTGATTGGTAAAAAGAAATACCACAAAAATAAACAGGAAGTATAGGCAGGAGTACCATCATAACTCTAAAGTTAAAAATATAACTAGTTCCTAATGTAGCATCGGGCAATATAATAGAAAGGGTATATTCCGGAAAAAGAATTAATGGTAGCCAAAATATAGTCATAAGTAAAGAGGCTCCTGCGGTAAACTTAATAAATGCTTCTCTCACCCTATTGTATTGTTCAGCACCGAAGTTAATACCAATAACAGGCTGTAGAGCTTGTACAAAGCCAAAAATAGGTACAACTGTAAGCATAACAATTCTGTATACTGCACCCATAAAAGCAATGTCCATTTCATTACCATAATACGCAACGCTTTTAAAAACAACGGTTTGTTGTACAAAAAACATTAATTGTAATAACATAGCTGAGCCACCAACAGAAAGTACATCTGGCAAAATTTCGTGTTTCAAGGCAATACTTTTCCACTTTGCACTGTAAGCACCTTTCCCTTTACTAAAAAATCGAATATTGAGTAAGGTATACACAAACATCGCCAAGTTGGTTGCCCAAGCTGCACCGGCAATCCCCATATCAAATATGAGAATAAATACAGGGCAGAAAATCATATTAACTACTGCATTAACACCAGCATAGGTCATTGCTTCCTTTAGCGCACCTTCTGCCCTAATTAACATATTGGTAGCAATAGCATAAATTCTAAAAAAAGTACCTAATATCAAAACACGGTAATAGACAGTACCGTAAGCAATCACACTTTCATTACCTCCCAAAAAAGCAATAAGCTCTTCTGCAAAAAGATAACTGGGAATAGCAATCATCACAGTTAATATCAAGCTTAGGGCATTTAAATTACCAAAAACCTGCTCTACTACTTTTAAATTATTAGCACCAATTGCACGACTTAATAATGAAGAAGAACCAACACCAATCATTACTGAAAAAGCTCCTGTTACTAATAATAGCGGAAAAACCAAAGAAATAGCGGCTAACGCATCTTGGTTTATCAACTGTCCTACATAAACAGCATCCACAAAAGTATTAATCGCATTAACTGACATACCTATTATTCCGGGAGGAGTTAGTTTAAGCATTAACTGCCACATACTTTTGCTTAAAATATCTTGCGTATTTTGGTCTTTTGCGCTGGATGATGACATAGAAAGAACTTAATTGTTTATGTTAGTTTTTATAAAAGTACAGGCTTACAAGCAATTACATACTAGTTGATCTTACCTTCGGTAGTCTTTCTGTTTAAAAGGTAAGGTTTAAACTTGAGATATAGAGCCACTTTATAGTGGCATCAAACATGACCTATTTTAAAGATTTGCAAAGTGTTATACCTCGTCGTTGTATTTTTTAGAAAAGAAAAAAGTAAGACTTTAAAGTAACTATCTGTTTAGCCTATTCTCTTTACTATTAAATTATCTACTATTTGGCAAAAAATCTGAGGTTTTAAGGTACGCCAGTTATCAATTTCAAGGTTACCTCCAAAATTGATATACCAATCTAAGTTATACTTGGACCATTCAGCTAAAACAAATTCTCTAAAGTTTATTGCGGCGATCCAACCTTCTTCAATCTCTTCAAACCATTCTTCGTAGTAGCTATCATCAGAACCATGAAAGTTTAAAATATTTTCACCTATCAAAATAAACTTATTTATGCCTTTCTTAATAAGGTGGTCAATGATATTTCTTTTCAAAAACATAATATCATTGTTTAAGGCATCATTCCATTCACCCAACATTTCAATTACTGCTATTTGCCTGTTATAATCAACAAAGAGTAGCTTGATATAAATTGTTTCAGAACCTATATAATCCCAGTAAGGATGGATGTAGTAGCCATAAATATCATTGGTATACTGCATAATCTCATACTCTTTCCCAAAGAAAGGAGAATCCTCATCGCGAGTAGCGCTGTAGTACTTTTCCCATTTATAATACGGCTCTATTTTGTGCATTAAATAAGCAATTTATCATATTTGCTGTTGCATTACCATTACAAATATATTGAAATCAGAAGGAATCATAATGCTAAAGAAAAAACCTCCTTCTCATTAATTTTTTAGAATCTAATAACATTTTTAGCGAGATAGTTTTAATTAATAGTATAAAAGTTAAATACTTTAATCTATTTCAATTACAAAACACGTATAAATTTATATTTATGAAAATAAGCATCTTAGGTACCGGCTGGTTAGGTCTGCCTTTAGGGAATTATTTAATAAAAAAAGGACATGAAGTAAAAGGAAGTATTAGAACTGCTACTAAGCTCGATCTATTAAAAACAAATGGGATTGAACCTTTCCTCTTAAATCTTATTCCACAACCTGAACCTAAAGGTACTATTGAAAAATTCCTGCAATCCGATGTACTTATTATCGGCATTCCTCCTTCTAGAAAATCTGATGATATGGATACTTTCCATGCAGCACAAATTCAAGAACTAGTTAACCATATGCTATTAGGAGATATTAGAAAAACTATTTATATCAGTTCAACTTCTGTATATCCTTCCACTAATGGTGAAGTAAAAGAATCAGACGAAATCAAACCCGAAGTATCAGTACATAATGCAATTGTATTAGCTGAAAAGGTTTTGAGACAAACTGGTCCTTTAGATACAACTGTGCTGAGAGTCGGTGGATTAATGGGCTATAATCGCATACCTGGAAAATACTTTGCTGGGAAAAAAGGTTTAAAAAACGGTAATTCTCCGGTAAACTTTATTCATCGTGATGATGTAATAGGCATAATTGAACAAGTAATTTTACAAGAAAAATGGAATAGGGTTTTTAATGTAGTAGCTCCACAACACCCCATTAGAAAAGATTTATATCCTAAAACAGCTATTAATTTCGGGTTTGTCCCACCTGAATTTGACGATAGTAATCCTGAACCTTACAAAGTTGTAAATACAGAAAAATTAGATATGGAACTTAAATATCAATTTAAATATCCCGATCCATTTACTTTTCATTATGAATTGTAGTCACCATAATATGATTCCATAAAAACACAAAAAAACAAGAATAAATACTATATTGAGAGACTATTCCAAAAAAAGGTTTAGTCTTTTTTTATGAACTTAACAATAGCCATAATAATCACCTACTTTATTTTCCAAATGAATAACAGCACAGCACAAACAACTTCTAAAAATGCTCTCCAAGATTTCATCACAATTGACAAAGAGAAATTTGTATGTAATAAAAAACCCTATTACTTTCTAGGAACCAACTTTTGGTATGGAATGAATCTGGCTGCCGAGATAGCTGGTGATAGGAAGAGATTAATGAGAGAACTGAATCAATTAGAAAGATTAGGTATTAAAAACCTCCGAATTATGGCAGGTAGTGAAGGTCCGGATAATGCCCCTTGGCGTATGTTACCTGCCTTACAACCTGAACCAGGCATTTACAATAATGACCTGCTAGAAGGTTTGGATTTTCTCTTAGTTGAAATGCGCAAAAGAAATATGCGGGCAGTTTTATGCCTCAATAATTTCTGGCCTTGGTCAGGTGGAATGGCACAATATATTAATTGGTACGAGAACACAGATATCCCCTACCCGCCACCAGCTGAACATGGAAGTTGGGCAAAATACCAACTATATACTGCTCGGTTTTACAAGAATAAAAATGCACAGGAAGCATTTGAGAAACATATCAAGAAAATTGTTAATCGCACAAACTTTTATTCAGGCATAGCTTATAAAGAAGACCCAACTATTATGGCCTGGCAACTAGCAAATGAACCAAGAGGAATCCTTTCAAAAAAATTATTTAATAAATGGATCGATAAAACCGCTGGGCTTATTAAATCGCTCGATAATAAACACTTAGTTACAGTAGGTAGTGAAGGCAAAACGCATACAGCCTTTTCCGGAAACCAAGTAAAAAAAAATCATAATAGTAAACATATAGATTACATAACAATGCATATTTGGGTGCAAAACTGGAACTGGTACGATCCAAAAGATGCTACCAATAGTTTAATTCAAGCTAAAAAAAATGCGTCAGCATATATTAAAAAACATATTGCATTTGCAAAAAAAATGAAAATGCCTTTAGTATTAGAAGAATTTGGTATTTCAAGAGACAAAGACAACCATGAAGTTGGCTCAACTACAACTATTAGAGACGACTATTACAATTATATTTTTTCCGAAGTATTCAAATATGCTTCTACTCAAACACCTTTGGTTGGTTGCAATTTCTGGGCATGGGCAGGTGAAGGAAGACCACGTACTCCAAAAGCCAGTTGGAAAGTCGGAGATAATTTTATTGGAGACCCTCCTCACGAGTACCAGGGGGGGGCCTCAGTTTGGCATACGGATGACTGGTCT
>JBCDJE010000004.1:0-24307 GCA_038748185.1 Bacteroidota bacterium | reverse complement strand
TTATACAATTCAAACATAAGGATAATGTGTAGCTGAATAAGCTTCCTTCAACTGGTATAATAACTTAAATTTATAGTAAAAAACTTTTTTTTAATAAGATTGTCAACTATAATTCTACTTATTTTGTTAGTCATCCAAAGATATTGTAAAACCCTGTGATACTACTTTCGGTTCATTTTTTGAGACATTTATTACATTATATAAGGCGCAAATAACATTCCTGTTTTTGATGAAGTTAACTATTAAAAAATATCGATTTCCTCTAATTTTTGTCATTAGTTATCTTGCAGCATTTACTCAAATTTTTGGGCAAGCAGGTATTGTAGTAAATAGAGTGCCTGATGGTTGTGGCTTTTTGAGAGCAAATTTCTCCTATAATACAGGTGATCCAGCAGTTACTGTAGACCCAAATAATGTTACTTGGGATTTTGATAATGGGAATTCGTCTAATTCTATAAATCCTCAGGCTCTTTTTTCAGAACCAAGAACCTACACTGTTGAAGTTAGTGGTAATCTTAGCAATGGTAATCCTTTTGTAGATCAAGTTAATGTAGTAGTAAGTGAGTCTCCTACAGCCGTAATAAACCTTTCAGGCATTGCAAATGGCGCTTGTGAATTAGCGCCTACTACGGTACAGTTCAATGCAAGCAATTCCATTTCACCAAGTGGTTCTCCACTAACGTATCAATGGTCTTTTGGGGACGGTACAATTTCTAATGACGAAATTGTAGAACATACCTATAGTACTCCTGGGAACTACCAAGTAACGCTTACAGTAAGTGATGCTGCGGGTTGTGCTAACACAGCAGTAATAAGTCAAGATATTGTGGTTCGAGAAGGTTTTAACTTAACCTTAGATGCTACAGGCACAAGACAAATATGTAGCCTTCCTAATACTATTCAATTTGAAGCAACACACGATGCAGGGAATTACAGCTATTTGTGGAATTTTGGCGATGGAACTACCTCAGACATTCCAAACCCTACTTATCAATATATGGCTTCTGGCGTTTATGATGTAAGTCTTACAGTTACTAATTTAGATGACGGTTGCGGTAGTACGATAGTAGAGCCTGCTTTTGTGCAAATAGCCGATTTTATACCTGAAATACAAGTCACAGGAAACCCTACTGGTTGTGCTCCACTGGCTACTACTTTTGAAAATATTTCAAATATTATTTCCCCAAGCCAACAAATTACATGGGATTTTGGGGATGGTACCATTATTAGTGGTACAGCAGATTCCTTAGTTACTCCTTCTCATACTTACACTACTCCAGGAATTTACAATGTATCGGTGACTATAGTCGATTCCGAAACAGGTTGTTCAGGTGATTTTACTTTAAATAACGCAGTAGAAGTGCCGGCAGCTCCCGTTGCTGATTTTACAGCTGATAGAACTGGTTTTTGTGCTACTAATAGTACAGTCAGTTTCTCCAATACTTCTACTGGAGCAGAATCATTTTTATGGAATTTTGGAGATGGTAATACATCACCTGAAGAAAACCCTACACATATTTATACGAACTTTGGCTCATATACCGTCACACTCACGGTAACAAATGCACAAGGATGTACAGGACAAATTGAGCGGCCTAATTATATTAATATCGCGGAAACAACCGCTGGTTTTGGTGCTTACGAGATAGGAGGTTGTGCACCAAATTTTATGACTACTTTGGTAGATAGCACCACTACAGCCGTAGAAATCACAAATTACGAGTGGGAGATAGTCAATGCCAGAACAGGTCAAGTAGTAGATACCTATACAGAGATTGATCCCTTAATAAGCCTTGGAGATACAGGAGTTTACAATGTTACCTTGCGAGTACGAACGGCTGAAGGATGTGAGGATGAAATTCTTCGTGAAGATTTTCTTTCTGTTGGAGCTTCACCTATTAGCATGGATTTTACTCCTCCTGCATCGCTAGTTTGTAATGGTACTACAGTTGAGTTCACTAATAATTCTGTTGTTGATCCTAATAATCCTTATGAAACTACTTGGGGATGGAATTTCCTAGGCGGAGACTCTATTATGAGTACTGATTTTAATGGCAGTTATACTTATGATAACTCTGACCCCAATCCCTTTACAGTAACTTTGTATGCTTTTAGCAATGGTTGTATTGATACCTTTTCCATTGAAAATGCTGTAACAGTACAATTGCCCAAAGCTGATTTTGAATATTATACGGTGCCCTGTGTAGCTGACTCTTTATATCTTGTAGATGCATCAATGGGAGCGGATCAATTTGAATGGAATATTACGATTAATGGAAATGCCACCACTATTAATGACCAAAAAAACCCTGTGTTATATGTGCCTCCCGGAGGAAGTTGGGAAGCTACTTTACGTGTAAGAAATAATGCTTCACAGTGTGAAGACATTATTACTCAATCGGGCATGCAACCTACATTGGGTGCTCCTGATTTTACTGGCATTTCCCTCAATACAATCAGTACCGGAATTTGTTTCCCCGCCGAGTTTCAAATTGATGCCAGCTCAGTAACTATACAAGGCTCAAATATTACTAATTACTACTGGGATTTTGGAAATGGGCAAACGCAGAGTGGTGCTGATGCTAATCCTACTATTGTATACAATGAACCCGGTTTTTACTCAGTAAACCTCATTATTACTTCAGATCAAGGTTGTAAATACGACACTTTACTAGTAGACTTTGTAAAAGTTTATGGACCAGAGATTAATTTTGAAGTATGTGACGCAGGGACTTGTAAGGATAGGGAAGTTACTTTTACAGATTTAAGTAGTTCTATTGCACCAATTGTTACTTGGGAATGGGATTTTGACGGAGATGGTATCATTGATTCTAATGATGAGTTTCCCCAACCTTGGGTTTATGGTGTAGTAAATGATCCTCAATATGAATTCTTTTGGGCCAAGTTAACAGTTACAGACTCCTTAGGTTGTACTGCTTCCGACTCGGTAAAAGTAAGACCTACTGAACCTCTTCCGGATCATGATATTATGCAGCAACCGGCTTGTGGGGGAGATATGGTTGGTTTTATTAATGTAGACTCTTTATCGGAAGGTCTACAGCCCTTTAGCGCCCAATGGGAATTTAGTGATGGACAAACGGCAGGAGGCTTAGAACCGGTACTCTTTTTCGAAGGAAATACAACAGGAATTGAATACACAGGAGTACTCAGTCTATTTGATTTAAATGGGTGTATAGGAACTGATTCTATCAGGTTTACTGTAATAACGGATAGCCTAGTAGCCGATTTTACCCCCCCACCGGTTACAAGTGCCCAATGTCCGCCTTATACAGTTGAGTTTGTGGATGCCAGTCAGGTATTTTTCCCTGTACAAGTAGATAGTTTTGGGACAAATATGCCTGTAAACTGGTATTGGGATTTTGGGGATGGAAATCAATTAAGTGGCTCACCAAATCCTATTTATACGTATACAGAACCGGGAACTTATGATGTAACCCTTATTGCCGAAGATGCTTTGGGTTGTTTTGATACATTAGTAGTAGCAAATTTTATAACTATTGACGGTCCTCAAGGGGATTTCACCGTATCTGATACAATAGGCTATCCAGATTTAGCCGTTAATTTTGAAGCATTTCCTGATAACCCAGACAACGTCATCACATGGGATTTTGGTAATGGGGAATTCGGAGAGGGGATAAACCCTTTTGAATATACATATACTGAGCCTGGAGCTTATCTTGCCGGGTTAATTTTGTTAGATTCATTAAGTGGCTGCCAAGATTTAGTAGGTACACAGAGAATAGAGGTATTGCCTTGCCCATTTGTAGCTGATACGATTTTTGATTATTGCGTTTCTGAAGGAGAGTTGTTGCTTGATTCCTTTGATTCTACACATATTTTAAGATTAGGAACAATGAATTATGTGTGGCAAGATATCACCGATCAAGCTAATCCCATTGCTTTAGGTGATAGTGCTTCCATCACCATTGATCCACCACTTTCAGTTAATCAAACACAGGTTTCTGAAACAAGAGTATATCAGTTGGAAGTATTTGTGAGTGATCTTACACATAATAATCCTAATAATTCAGATACCAAATGCCAACAAATAGTTACCTATGAGGTAACTTTTCTCCCTTCTCCTGAAGCAAGTTTTGAGTATGAGCTAAATTGTGCTGAATTGCAAAATTTGAGTCCTACCTCTCCAGTAAATGTACAAATTATAGATACATCCATCGATAATGGATTAGGAATTAGTAGTTGGAGTTGGGATATCGATAATGATAGTATTTTTGGTGATGAAGTCACACAAGATATAGTATTTACAGCCGATAGTGCAGGAGTATATCCCATAGCATTGGTAGTACAGGCAAACGGTAATGTTTGTACTGATACGATAAGAAGTGCTATCTATGTTCCTGCAGTTAACTTCGGTTTTAATAATGCTTGTTCAGGGCAAGAAATTCTATTTTCAGACAGTACCATTTTTGATCCAGCTTTTGGTGTTCCTGATTACCTTTGGGATTTTGGTGATGGAACTACTTCTCCTGATCAAAACCCTACACATAGTTATCGAGATCCAGGAATTAAAGTAGTAACTTTAACTGCTACAGTTTCCTTATCATTAATAGAGACTTGTGATTTAGTAATTACACGCGAAGTAGATGTGCGACCTACACCTGATGCTAGTTTTACAGTTCTGTCAGCTTGTTTAGGCACACCTACAATCTTTGAAGCTTCTGCTAATCCCAATATTATATCTTATGCCTGGGATTTTGAAAATGATGGAACAATAGATACTGTTACTACAACCAATACATTGGAAAGAGTTTTTACTTCAAATGGTACACAAACGGTTGGATTAACGGTTACTTCGCTTGATAGTTGTATCAATAGTAGTGACAGAACTTTCGATATAGTACCCAATCCCATTGCTGATTTTGCCCCTAATGCCTGTGATATAGATGGTGTTACTTTTACAGATCTCTCAAATATAGATACCAGTTCGGTAGCAACTTTCATCAGTCAAAGAGAAATTGATTTAGGAGATGGGAATGGATTTAGACCCATAGCTGATTTGAATAGCTTTACCACACGGTTTAATGCTCCAGGACAGTATCCCATTACCTACAGAGTGATCAGTAATTTTCAATGTATCGATGATACAACTAAAATCTTAACCATACCTATCGCCGATTTTATGGCAGAAGATGTATGTTTCGGCGAGGAAGCCCAGTTTCTCGATCAATCAACTACTTTTGGCAGTGCTGTTATACTTTATGAATGGGATTTTGATAGTGATGGAATCATTGATGCTCAGGGTACTTCTGCTTCTTTTGCCTATCCGGCACCGGGTACTTATGATGTCACTTTAACGATTACAAACCTCAGCGGTTGTACGGCTACCATTACCAAACCTATCTTGGTAAAACCCGCGCCAATTGTGCAGGCTATGGAAGATGTTTTTATTTGCGCTGGTGATTCTATTGAATTATCGGCTACGGCCAACTCAGTAGCACCTATCGTATCTTTTGAGTGGGATAATGGTGGTGGATCAGGAGAATCAGTGATTGTCTCTCCTGAACAAACTACTTTATATACTGTAATAGTTACCGATACCACAGGTTGTACAGGTGAAGATTTTGTATTGGTAAATGTGATAGATTTACCTTACTTACCAACAGATACACTTATTTGTGAAGGAAACTCTTATGTGGTAGATGCTACCATACCGGGTGGCATTCCTGCAGTGTATTCTTGGAGTACTGGTTCAATAGAACCTATCATTGAGATTACTGAGTCAGGTACTTATACCGTAGAAGCTATAGCAGCCGGGTTTGATGTACCCGGAAGAGAATGTGTCTTTACACGAACCATTAATGTGGAGTTTAATACAAGCCCATTGCCGATAGGTGGACAAATTACAACTTGCTTCTTTGAGGATGGTGCTTTTGTTTTATCATTGCCCGAAAATTTCACAAATGTGGTATGGTCGTCAGAAATACTACCTTTTCCAGTACTAGAAAATGAGATTCAAGTAAGTGAAATAGGCGCATTTTTCGTAACAGCCACCAATGAGTTTGGTTGTGAATTATCCGATTCTGTTTCTATTCAAGAGCTCTGTGAGCCACTTGTTTTTCTTCCTAATGCCTTTACGCCAAATGGAGATGGCTTAAATGATGGTTTCGAAGTGAAAGGTGCTAACTTCTTGAATTTTGAATTAACCATATACAACAGATGGGGAGAAATGATATTCCAAAGTACAGACCGCGACCAACCTTGGATGGGAAATTTTAATGGCAGACCAATGCCCGCAGGTTTATATCCTTATGTTGTAAAATTTGAAAGCGAGCTCGATCCCGGAGAACAGATGGTGAGATATGGCAATGTAAGTTTGATAAGATAATATGATAGCATGAGAATACTTGTTTCAAAAGGCCAGGTATTCAAATCAAGAACGAATCTATGAATTGTACCTCACAGCTCACTTTTCTTTAAAGTGACAGATAGAATAATAGGTGATATGATACTAAATAGTATTTTATCGGTTACGGAATAGGTTTCACCTCTAGCTAAATACCTTTCAAAATAGAATCTATCCATTCATGCAATATGCTTACTTTTTACCCTCCTATGCTTTAATTTAGCCTATATTTAAATTACTTATTAGCTACACTTTTGTAATATTTTTCTCATCGTAGCTACTTATAAGGTGGAATCATAATAATTCACTGAAACTATGTCGAAAAAGAACTCAAACAAAAAACTTATTCTTATTTCTGTTGCAGTACTGGTAGTTTTACTTGGAGGAGGATATATTGGCAAGCAACAAGGTTGGATAGGAAGCAAAAAGGCTAAGAAAGTAGTATTTGGTAAAGCAGCATTGGTAACTATTATTGAAAAAGTAAGTGCTTCCGGTAAAGTAGAACCGGTTGAGGAAGTACAAATTAGCCCTCAAGTAGCAGGAGAAATAACAGAAATTTTTGTAGAAGAAGGAGATTCTGTTATCCAAGACCAGTTATTACTAAAGCTTGATCCTGATAATTTAATGTCGGCACTTGATAGAACTATTGCTACTTTAAATACGCAAAAAGCAAACTATGCTCAATCTAAAGCGAGGTTAGCCCAATCTAAAGCACTTTTCGAAGGGTCAAGGCGTGATTTTGAACGAAATAAAAAACTATTTGAGGAGAAAGCTATTTCTCAACAAGAATATGACAACTTTCTAGCCAACTACGAAGGAGCAGAAGCTGATTATGAAGCTGCTACACAAAATGTAGAAGCAGCACTTTATACGGTTAAAAGTGCAGAAGCAACCGTGAAAGAAGCCAGAGAAAATCTTGCATTTACAGAAATATATGCACCGATGGGTGGTATTGTTACTAAGCTGTTGGTAGAAAAAGGGGAGAGAGTTGTAGGAACACAGCAAATGGCTGGTACGGAAATGATGCGTATCGCGAACCTCAATCAGATGGAAGTGCGAGTCAATGTTAATGAAAATGATATCATTAGGGTAAGCATTGGTGATACAGCCATTATTGATGTTGATGCATATTCTTATGCTGGTATAGAGTTTAAAGGCGTTGTTTCTGCTATTGCTAATTCAGCTAATGAATCTGCTCTAACAGGGGGAGGCGATCAGGTTACTGAGTTTGAGGTAAAGATACTTATTGATAAAAACGCCTATAAAGAATTAACAAAAAATGATAAGATTGAAGCGCCTATTGTTCCAAGTATTTCTCCTTTTAGGCCAGGTATGACCGCGAGCGTTGATATAATTACAGAAGTAAAACAAGATGTATTAGGAGTAGCCCTATCGGCAGTAAGTACCAGATCTGATAAGAAGAAAACAGACAATGAGGGGAAGGGAAGTAGTAATACCTCTTTAGCCAAAGAGGAAGATATGAAAGAAGTGATTTTTAAACATGTAGGTGATACGGTTCAAATGGTAGAAGTAACTACAGGCATTAGCGATTTTGACCATATTCAGATTTTAGATGGTCTTAACGAAGGAGATGAAGTAGTAACCGGACCTTATTTGCAAGTATCTAAAGAATTAAAAAGTGGTGATGTGGTTGAAACCTTAGAAAAGAGAGATGACGCAGATTAATTTTCATTGAACCTGAAAAATAAAAAAAGTGCCTGATGAGGCACTTTCCTATCCTAAATTATAATTAGAAAAAATTCTTGCAAACCTTGAACCAGGGCTTCTGAAAGCTGAGATCACAGAAAAAGGATTATTGAACTGCACTAAATCTTCATCATGGTATTCAGTTTCTGGAGACTCTTCATATTCATCTTCAGTAACAACATCTTCTTCATTTTGATAATCAGCCATTTCTTCAGCAAAACTTACATCGTTTTCTTCAATGAGTTTATTAATTGGCGGTATTACTAAATCTTCAGATTGTAAATCGAAAAGATTGTATTCTGTTCCAACTCTCAATATTTCAGCTACACTTAATGCGTAAGCTCCTAATCCGGCTGGTGTATGATCTCCTGAAGCATTGAACATTTCTGAAATACTACCAAAACATGCGTTTTCGATATTTTCTTTAAAACTATTTAAAAAACTTAGTGCTTTCAATTTACCTTTGTTGCCTTCTAGCCTAATGGTAGCATCAATATAAGGTCCTGTTAGCCATGCCCAAATAGTGCCTTCATGGTAAGCAAACTTCCTTTGTTTTTCGTTTCCTTCACAAGTTGGTTTGTATTCTAATGCATGAACACACAATGTCCTTATCCCTGCTTTTGTAAGCAATTTATTTTCAATAGTTTGTAAGACTTTTAATGCCTTATTACCAGTAATTATCGGGAAAGGAAGACTAATTGCAAATAACTGATTAGGCCTTATTCTATCATTTTTAAAGTGGGTTTCATCTATTAAATCATAGAGAAATTGTCCATTTTTATTCCAGAAAACTTCTTTAAATCTTTTCTTTATATTTTCAGCTAGATCATTTATTGCGTTTACTTCTTTCTCCTGATTTTGAAGATTGAGAAAGTAGGCATAAATTTTTAGTGCATTGTACCAAAGCGCATTTATTTCCACAGCCTTTCCAACCCTTGGCGTTATAGCCCAACCCTCGTTGCATGCATTCATCCAAGTAGCAGGTAAATCAGTTGAACCAGCTACTACTAAGCCATCATTATCAACACATATGTTATTGTTGCTGCCTTTTAAAAACCAGGCAATAACATCTTTCATTACTGGCATTAATACTTTAAATACAAATTCGGTATCTTCGGTATATTTAAAATAGTGAAAGGTGGTGTTAAAGAACCAAAGACTAATATCAGCAGCCTGATATTGTTTATTAGCAGTATTAATGGATTCAGGCAAAAGTCCTTTTTTAAAGAATTTTGAATATTCCAATAAAATCTCTTTGGCTTCTTCGAGCCTATGCGTTGAAACAAGTAAACCAGTATGTGCTATAATATTGGTTCGACTTTCAATTAGCTCATTAAAATACCCAGACTTAATATTAGCCTTTCCTCCTTTATTTTTAATAATGAACTGATCAGCACCTAACTTTAGTTTCCTTTCAAAATCAGAGGAACTATTACCAATAATTTCAGATCTTCGATTGGCTTCTTTTTCGAAAAGTGCTAAAGCATTAACTTCATTAGATTCTCCATCTGAAATAATAATTCCATATTTCTCATTCTTATTCAGGTTTATAACAAATTTACCTGGAGAGAAAAGATCTTCCCTATAAAAATCTCCTTTCAGTCGGTCAGTCTCATATTCAAAGCTATTATACCAAGTAGGAGCAGGTTGATACGTTGCTGCATCAAATTTTATCAGCAAGTTGGGATTATCTTTGTAGGCTGTATAGGAGAATTGATTATTATTAAAAAGAGCTTTCTTGTTAATTACGGCATTCTGGTAAGTTAACTCATTTGTCTTTCTGCTTGATATGAGTGGAAGTAGCTCCATTTCAACTTCATGTGCACCTTCCAAGAGTTCATATAAAACTACTGTAATATTACTTTCGTAAATAGCTAAAATCTGTTTTTTTATAACAATTCCGTTAGCTTCATAAATAAACTCAGGGAATAATTTTTTTTTGAAAGAGCTTAAATATTGATATCCACTTGGATAAACTGTACCGGGATATTGATTTGCTGAAAGTGAAAAGTATTCTTTATTTATAACAAGACTTTCCTCAAGTTTTGAAAGTAATGAGATATTTTCAGACTTATTGTTTTTAGTAATAAGCAAACCATGGTAGCGGCTTGCATTAATACCACTCACAGTACTAGACGCCCAGGTTCCAAGACCATTTGTTTCAAGCCACTCGGTTTTGAAGATGTCTTTAGGAATAGAAGAGTTCAAATTATTTGAGGTTTTCATGGTTTATAAGAAATTACAGATGTAATTGATTAGTCTAAAGAAAACACGAAAAAATAGTTCTGGTAACCATAAAAAATAAGGGCAAGTCTAATATACAAAATATTAGTCTAATTATAAACTTAAATCTTATGTGCTTTAAATAATTTGAAGTGTCTCTTTTTTATCTTTAATTCAAAAAAAAGCCAATAATTGTATAGAATGAGAAATTTATTATTCTTTAAAAAATCGGAATAAATATAGTAATAATAAATTATAGATTTACCCTTTTTTAAGTAAAAACATTACATGTAATATCAATTGCTTTTATTGAGAATTTAAGGTGGATTAAGATGATATTCTTAAAAAAGAATCTCTTTTCTTACATTTACTTTTATCACAGTAACTCAATAAAACTATGCTCTGCCAGCATTCACAATCATTTCTTTTAACAAATTATTAAAACCATCTTGCTGTTGTAAATCCTCTAAATTGATATGTAACCTGTACTTCCAGTAATGTTTAGGATTGCTTGGGACATTAATTTGCTCTTCTTTAGGGTTATTCCTTCTTATATTACTATCGATAGCTAATAAGTCTTGAATGGGAAACACCGCCCACATGCTAGTGCCGTATAAATGCTGGTTGATAATTTCCTTTGCGACCCAAGGCTCACAATAATAAGGAGCTTCATCATCACGTCCCAGTATTTGATTGTAAAATCGTTGTGAGGTATTTTGATCACTTTCCCACCAATCTCTTAGTGTGGGCATGTCATGCGTAGAAGTACTGCATACAGAAAGATAAGGATTGTGATTCGGATGACCGAACTCAAGCTTAGAATTATTAGGCATTCGTTGTATCGCTAAGCTTAAAATACTTAACTCGTCCATTACTCCTGGTACGCAGTTAGGTACCATGCCAAGATCTTCACCACAGACTAACATATTGGTAGCAGATTTTATAGCAGGTAATTTTACCATGGCTTGTTCTCGCCAAAAGTTTTCATGCCTCCTGTAAAAATAATCTATATAAATTTCATCTAAAGTTTTTTGTTGATGCCAGTCAAGCTCTTTGAATGAATAAGTATAATGCATAGCATTTCTTATGTTAAAAGCTCTGCCTTCAGCAAAAGGAACATCTAATAAAATGGTCTCTCCATGTAATTTAAAGAGCCCTTTTTTTAGTTTACCAACGCGAAGTTGTTCTTCAATTGAGGCATCTTTCTCTAAAGATAAATAGGCTTCAATTTTTCTTTGATTATCGAATTCAGCTTTAAATTGATAGGCATTTTGAGAGTATTCTTCTAAAAATTCCCATTTTACCCGATCAGCCTCTTCTCCAAAAATGTCTTGCAACATATGTTCTCTTATATAAGGCTTGCACAAGCGGTGATAATCGAAGTGTAGCCCTCTTTGAGTTAACTCCTCTATACTTAGTGGAAGAGCCGGATTAAAATTACCTAGAATTCCCTCAATCGATTTCCAAGGAACTTCCCATATACTGAAAAAGCATAAGAAGTGGTCTATGCGATAAGCATCGAAGTAATTAGACATTTGTTGAAGTCTGTCTTTCCACCACTGGTAACCATCTTTTGCCATTTCTTGCCAGTTATAGGTAGGAAAACCCCAGTTTTGCCCTTCTAAAGCAAAAGCATCTGGAGGAGCACCTGCTTGGCAATCCATATTAAAGAGTTGTGGGTATACCCAAGCATCTACACTATTGCGATAAATACCAATAGGGATGTCACCTTTCAATACAATTCCTTTATTTCTGGCATAATCAGTGGCAGATTTTAGCTGTTTATGTAAATTATATTGTATAAAATAATGTACAGCAATATCATCGTAATGCGCAGCTTTTGGAGAGGTAAGTTTTGTCAGATTTTCATTTGTAATAGTGCTGTACTTTTCCCACTTAGTAAAATCGGGTGTTCCGTAAAGGTCTCTCAAATACGAAAAGGCAGCATAAGGTACGAGCCACTCCCTATTACTTTCAAAATAGGTTTTGAAAGAGTCGTCTTCTAAGAAAGTCGTCTTTTGTTCATCATAAGCTAACTTAAAATAGCGAGATTTAGTGCGCATAACTTGCTCATAATCAACAAACTGCTTTTTGTTTAAAATTGCTTTTTGTTCTAATAAAATGTCTTTAGTAACTTCTGCATCAATTACACCTAACTCCTCTACATTCATAAAAATAGGATGTAGAGCAAATACTGAAATAGCAGCATAAGGGTAGGAGTCTGTCCAAGTATGTGTAGCTACTGTATCATTTACTGGAAGTATTTGAATCATTTTAATTCCAGTAGTAACCGCCCAGTCAACAAGTAGTTTTATATCACTAAATTCGCCAACGCCTAATCCGTTTTCACTTCTTAAAGAGAAAACAGGTATGGCTACACCGCTTCCTTTCCAAGCTTGATTATGCCTGAATTTTTCGTCTGTTTTCACCGTAAATATTGTATCGTTTTTTCTTGAGAGTGTTGAGATAAAACGATCTTCACCTTCTTCCCATGCCAAGATTTTTTTGCTTTCCAAGTCGTAGATACCATATTTATATCGTACTGGAAACACAGTATCTAAACTTACTTCGGTATGCCAAATATCCAAAGTAGCATCATAGTTCATGATAACAACTTCTTCTTCACGCCAATTGCCCAAACTGTTGTTATTACCGGCAATGCATATCGCATGATTTGTATTAACTCTCGGAACTTTTATTTTAAACAGTTGTATACCATTACCTTTAGTAGCTTTCGATTTTTTTACATTTGTGTAGGTAGGTTTTTGTTTAAATATAGCATTGGTAAAAGCATCTGTATAAAACAAGTTCTCTTTGTCGCGATGAGAGCGCCAGGTATCCTGAATTTCAACTAAATCAATTTTTTTGGAAGGAGTTAAAACTTCTCTATTATCTCCCCATTCCCATTCAACCCATCCAGTTTCTTCAAAAAAAAGAAGATATTTATAGCTAAACTGTTTTTTTTTAACAGAATCAATGGTTATTTCGAGCTCCCAGTTTCCATCGGCAATAAAATGTAGATCAGGTGCATCTTCTTGTTTCCAATTACCCAATTCTGGTAAAGAACCACAAATTTTCATTTTTTGCCCCCATTGGGTGTGGAAATTAATTTTAAAAAGTAATTTCATAGAAAAAAATACCTAAATTAGATGAAAAAAGCCCCAGTTAATAATATTGGAAACTGGGGCAAATCTAATAGGTTTGTTCTGAGATAGAAAACAAGTTTCTTCTTTTAAGCTAAATATTTGGAGTCGTTTATAATGCACTATAATACTATTACCACTACCAATTACTTCAGGGTTTTGTGTACGGTTATACATACTTCTGGCTGCATAAGGTACATTTTCAAGAATATAATTAGCTAGTTCGTCTAAACTAAGTTCAGATTTACTGCCAGAAATATTAGCCTCTCCTTTAATACCTTTTAAAAAGTAATAAGTAAATAATGAATGTTGTTGATCTGGGTACCATGAAGATACCTGATCGCCAGAGGATGAGGTAAAAATAGTAGTATTGTCTTTATTCAGTAATTTCATTTTGGGCTGTATGAAAATCGGTGAAGCATTTTTAATGAGCATGCCTTCATGAGAATTTCCGCTAAAGCAGGCATCAAGTACGACAGTTAATGAGCGATACTGCAGTTCGGAAAGATTATCAAATAAAGTATTTAATGAATAACCTTCAAATTGTAGAAGTGAAGGGTCTCGACATTCGACCGGTATGAGATAACCTTCCTTATCTTCTAGAGAAGGAGCACCATGCCCACTATAGTAAACAAATACATCGCTTTTTCCAGGCTTTACTAAATTGTAAAGTCTCGCTCTGTGGCTGTTTTTATTGCCAAATATTCTATTAAAATCAGCAAAGCTTGCATTGGGGATTTCAATAATATTGCCTTCCCTATATCCAAAAGTTTTGATAAGATATCTCTTCATACTTTTCATATCTTCCTCAGCAAATGCCACATCAGGAATATCAGGACTGCTATAATTTTCATTACCAATTACAACAGCAATTGCATCAGGATTTACTTTATCAGTTACAGGGATATCTATGTCGATACTTTCTGTATTAGGTATATTTGTTTTACTTTCTGAGACAGAGTTATTTGTATTTTTATTAGTTTGTCTAACAATTGGTTGATCTTCCTCAGTAACAGTATTTTCTTGTTGGGGAAGCAACCCTATATCAATTCTAGTTCTGTACTTATAAATTGCCCCTGTTGCAAAATCGATAATTAATCCCGGCCAAAAAAATATATCGAAGAAAAATGCTAATCCGTTAATTTTTCTTCGATCTCTAATTTCTAAATCTTGATACCCTCCTTTTGTTAGTTTGTATACTTGCTCGTTTGTATTGTTATGTTGACTGGCAATTACGGCTCTGTTAATAGTTATTTTAGCGCCTCTTTTTTCAGTTGTAATGCCTGTATCGTTTCCATTATGTATGATCCTAGCACCTTGAGGGTTAGATCTTATTCTTACATTCTGACTAGTACCACTAAAAATAGTAGCGCAAGATGGAATAAAAATAATTGTAAACAAACCTAAAAATAACTTAGCAAAGAAGTGATTGAATTTAAAAAACATGTTTGAAAAGTAGTATTTAAATATAAATGAATCTTCTATTAATAAAAGTAGTAAGCAACATTAATATCCCTTACGGTATTTATTTGAAAATGGATTAACATTTACTTTAAAAAAATGCTATTCAAAACGATACGAGATAAGATAGTTGCAAGTAGCAAACTTTGTAAAATAATTTAACATGATTATTTGATGTTTTTACGATAAAAAGTAGTATTGGAACAATTTCAGCTCGATATTCGCTTTTAGTAATAATACAATTCTATGTAAACAATTTTTTAGATATTTAGTGAAGACTTTTTTAAGTAGAATCCTGATATTAAATCTAATCTTTTGCTTCATCTCCTTGTCAAAGGTTTTAGGACAGGATGTAATGTTTACGCAGTTTTATGCATCTCCCTTATATTTGAACCCCGCTTTTAGTGGTATAGTTGATGATTACAGGATTGCTACTACCTACAGAAGACAGTGGGCGGCTATCCCTCGAGGGCTTGAGACCAATATTGCCTCTTTTGATTACAACCTTAAAAAAATCAATAGTGGCATAGGAGTTTATCTAATGAACGACCGCTCTGGTGGTGTTGAACTGCAGTCTAATCATATAGGTTTTTCTTATGCGTATCAATTGAAACTCAGTAAAGATTGGCAGTTGAGAATGGGGCTTCAAGGTGGTTTTATTCAACGGAGTCTTGGTTTTTCAAGTTTAGTTTTTGGTGATCAGATAGATAACAATCTTGATAACTCAGCAGAAGACTTAGGAGATTTTAATGCCGGATTTGCAGATTTTGGTACTGGATTAATGATATACAATGAAGTTTTTTGGGGAGGTGTTTCTCTTTTTCATTTAAATGAGCCTTCAAGGCAAACAGAGGCAGGAAATATGACCATACCCAGAAGAATTTCTTTACAAGGAGGTGCGAAAATTCCGGTAAACCGTTATGGATATCCAAGAATGTTTATATCTCCAGCATTTCTATACCAAAATCAAGGTCCTTTCGATCAGTTAGATTTAGGAGTTAACTTTTTTTATGAGCCTTTGGTAGTTGGTTTATGGTACAGAGGCCTTCCTCTAAAACAAAATGCAGCAGATAACATAAGTCAAGACGCCATTGCCGCATTAGTTGGTGTGCAAATAAGATCGCTTTGGGTAGGGTACAGCTACGATATTAATGTATCAGGTTTAGCAGGTCAATCTGGTGGGTCTCATGAAATCTCCGTTATTTTTGAACCCTTCAAAATAAGCAGTAAAAGTCGTATTCAATGTCCGGCATTCTATTCTAATTAATCTAAGAAATGTCTGTTAAAGTGTATTTCTAAGTTACTAAGCTATAAAAATATTAGCTTTTCAAAAGTTAATTCTTGCTGAAGAATAAGACTTCCTCCATCTATATCGTATAAAAAGGTAGTGATCTAATCTCTGCACTTTTCATAATATCAATGCTTATCTGTTTTAAAATTTTCGCTATATTGCAAGTAGGGCTTATATTCTTTTGAAAAGTATTTTTATAACTTTGAGCTTATACATTTAATTGCTCAGTTAACTGAAACGAAACACAGTATTGTGCACAAAATAAAAGAAGAAGTCTCCAGCCAAAAAGAATTTACTGAAGCTAGCACAGAAGAGTTTATCACTATTTTTGGTGCTAGAGAACATAACCTCAAAAATATAGATTTAAAAATACCTAGAAACAAGTTGATTGTAATTACAGGTATTAGTGGTAGCGGTAAATCATCCTTAGCATTTGATACCATTTATGCAGAAGGTCAACGGCGCTATATGGAAAGCTTTTCCGCATACGCGCGGTCTTTCATAGGAAATATGGAAAGACCGGATGTTGATAAAATAAATGGACTTAGTCCTGTCATTTCAATTGAGCAAAAAACCACTTCCAGAAACCCCAGATCTACAGTAGGTACTGTTACCGAAATTTATGATTTCATGCGCGTATTATATGCTAGAGCAGGAGAAGCTTTTTCATATAATACAGGTGAAAAGATGATCAAACAAACGGAAGATCAGATCATTGAAACCTTACTAAGGTTGTATGATAAAAAGCGAATGATCTTGCTAGCTCCAATTGTAAAAGGGAGGAAAGGACATTACAGGGAGCTCTTTGTGCAGATTAGAAAAATGGGTTTTACCAAAATTCGGGTTGATGGAGAAATCCAAGACTTAGTTCCCAAAATGCAGGTGGATAGATATAAAATTCACGACATTGAAATTGTTATCGATAGGTTAGTAACTGATAGCGATGATGTACAACGTTTACGGCAGTCATTAAAAACGGCTATGCAATATGGGAAAGGAATTATGATGATACAATTGCCTGATATGGGTAATGAGGTAAAGCATTTTTCTAAATTTTTGATGTGTCCTACAACCGGGCTTTCTTATGATGAACCTGCCCCGAATCTTTTTTCATTTAATTCGCCTTATGGTTGGTGTCCTGAATGCCGTGGACTTGGAACTATTTCTGAAATTACCAAAGCTTCAATAATTCCCGATGATTCTATTAGCATTAGTCGCGGAGCTATTCTACCTCTAGGAGAGTATCGCGATATCTGGATTTTTAAGAAATTAGAGGCTATACTCAAAAAAAATAAACTGAGTCTTTCTACTCCAATAAAAAAAATCCCAGAAGCGGTAATGAGTACTATTCTTTATGGAAGTAAGGAAGATGTACCTGTAAAATCAGTCAAGTATCCTGGTACTTATTGGAATACAAAGTTTGAAGGCATTATTAACTTTTTGCAGAAGCAGCAAGAATCAGGAACAGATAACACGCAAAAGTGGGTAGAAGATTTTACAGTTGTAAAAACTTGTCCTTCATGTGAAGGGCAAAGAATTAAGAAAGAAGCGCGCTTTTTTAAAATTGATAATAAAAATATTGCTGAGTTAGCACAATTAGATATTAATAGCGTTGCTGATTGGTTCGAAGATTTAGAAACACGCATGAGCGATCGGCAAAATAGAATTGCTGCTGAAATATTGAAGGAAATTAGAAAGAGAATTGGCTTTCTTTTAGGAGTAGGGTTGGATTACTTAATGTTAAACAGACCTCTCAAAACACTTTCGGGAGGGGAAGCGCAGCGAATAAGGTTGGCTACACAAATCGGTACACAACTGGTTGGTGTACTCTATATACTCGATGAACCAAGTATTGGCTTACATCAAAGAGATAATGTTAAACTGATAAAAGCGCTAAAAGATTTAAGGGATTTAGGAAATACTGTTATAGTCGTAGAGCATGACAAAGACATGATGTTAGCAGCAGATTTTGTCATAGATATTGGTCCGGGTGCTGGAACACACGGTGGTCGAGTGATAGCTTCTGGTTCACCGGATCAGTTTATAAAATTGGGAGGAGTTACCGCACAATATCTGAAGGATCAGTTAAAAATAGCTATACCTCCTAGAAGAAGATCAGGCTCAGGTAAAAAACTAGAACTTAAAGGGGTAACTGGTCATAACCTAAAAAACCTAGAAGTAGATTTTCCGCTTGGAAAGATGATCTGCGTTACAGGTGTTTCAGGTAGTGGTAAATCTACGCTTATACACGATACACTGCATCCTATTTTATCTACGCATTTTTATAAATCTAAAAGAGAACCACTTCCTTTTAAAGCAATTAAAGGATTGGAAAATATAGATAAAGTAATTGAAGTAGATCAATCGCCAATTGGTAGAACGCCTCGCTCAAATCCGGCAACATATACCGGAATGTTTACAGATATAAGAGCAATTTTTGCCAGCTTGCCTGAAGCCAAGATCAGGGGGTATAAGCCTGGCAGGTTTTCGTTTAATGTAAAAGGAGGAAGGTGTGAAACTTGCCAAGGTGGAGGGAAAGTATTGGTAGAGATGGACTTTCTGCCAGATGTTTATATTGATTGCGAAACTTGTAAAGGGAAGAGATATAATAGAGAGACATTAGAAGTGAGGTTCAAAGGAAAATCTATCTCAGATGTGCTGGATATGACTGTTGAACAAGCACTAGGCTTTTTTGAAAATCAACCTAAAATTTTTAGAAAAGTTACCGCTTTAAACGATGTTGGCTTGGGATATATTACCTTAGGGCAACATGCTACTACACTTTCTGGTGGAGAAGCGCAACGAGTGAAGCTTGCTACTGAGCTATCAAAAAAAGATACTGGTAAGACATTTTATATACTTGACGAACCCACTACAGGACTCCATTTTCAAGATATACAGCATCTGCTTAATGTACTTAACAAATTAGTAGATAAAGGCAATACTGTGTTGATTATAGAACATAATATGGATGTACTAAAAGTAGCAGATCATATTATTGATATAGGACCTGAAGGTGGTGATAAAGGAGGTACAGTAGTTTGTTCTGGCAAACCTGAAGAAATCATTAAAAATAAAAAAAGTTATACAGGTAATTTTTTGAAGCATGAATTGGCAGGAAGTTAAATCAAATTACCCGGCAGCTTGCGATCATGTTTATTTAAATACTGCAGCATGTGGCTTGATTTCAAGCAATACCAAAAATGCTGTTAATAGTCATTTTCAATATTATCTTGAGTTAGGGAGCAATGCCAGAGACAAGTGGATAAGCCAAGTAGAAGATACTAGAAGTAAAGCAGCTTTACTCGCCGGAGTTGCAAAAGAAAATTTACTTTTTGTTGCGAACTATACTGCTGCAATGAATCAGATTGCAGCAATGTGGCAGCATAGATATAAAAAGGTTTTAATGCTAGAAGGAGATTTTCCGTCTGTTGTTTTACCATGGAAAATACATAAATATACTTGTCATTTTTTTAAGGCGAGTGAAGGTGAGAAAATATCACTTAAAACTATTGAAAGCTATCTTCATAAAGTAAAACCGGATATTTTGGCTATTAGCCATGTACAATACAATACCGGATTTAGAATAGATTTATCGGAGCTTGCAGCACTCTGTAAGAAATACGGAACAATATTTTTGGTAGATGCTACCCAATCTTATGGTGCCTTTCCGATAGAAGCAAAAAAAAATGATGTAGATGTATTGATTAGTAGTGTATATAAGTGGACAACTGCAGGATTTGGTTTAGGAATATGTTATATCAATCCTGAACTAATGGAAAATTGCTATCCTAATATAGCTGGTAATAGTTCAAATGGACAGGAGCTTTTTCCCAAGATTGATTCTGAAGTTGCTTTGAAACAAGCTGCATTTGAAATCGGACATACTAATTTCCCCGGAATTGTTTCGTTGAATACTGCCTTAACAGATTTATTTAGCATTGGTATAGAAAATATCGCATCTAGAATAGTTACCTTAAATCAGTTTTTAACTAGTCAGCTAAAAGAAATAAATGAAACATACTTAGTAACTGACTTCTCTGAAATGAATGCTTCAGGCATAATTAGTTTGAAGTTACCTATAAATTTAGAAAAAAGACTATTCGATTTAAAAGTTATTACTTCCTATAGAAATAAGGGTTTAAGAGTGAGTTTTCATCTTTACAATGATGAAAAAGACCTAACAACCTTTACCCATCTACTCCAAGAACTTTCTGCTTAAATTTTCTAAAAATCTGATATTTTGTTTGACTAAAGAAATAATTTAGTTAAACAAAATTAAAAATTTTAAAAAAAGAAAACACAAAAATTGCCATACTTTAAAAAATTTTATAGCTTCTCATATTAAATTATAAGTAACATTAAAAATACCTAATTACTATTGTCTCAAAGCTATCCGACTTTTTTATTAGAAGTTGGATAATCTATGAAAAGCATAAGCACTTAAAACTGGTGTTGTAAAAATTCTAGTGGTGTGTATGCTATATAACTAAACAACAAGCAGGTAAATATGAAGATGGTCGCCTTCTTTCTCCCACCTGGTTTAAAAAAATTAGCATACAGTATTTAACTAACTTTTTTTCATTCTAAACTTATTTTTTATAGTATGGCTAATGTCTTATGGTTACAAGGTGGTGCTTGTAGCGGCAATACAATGTCTTTCCTTAATGCCGAAGAACCTACTGTAGTCGATTTAGTTACTGATTTCGGGATCAATATTTTATGGCATCCCTCAATCGGTTTAGAAATTGGCGAGCAGGTATCTGATTTACTAAAAGATTGTATTTCAGGAAAAACCCAATTGGATATTTTAGTATTTGAAGGTTCTCTTATTCAAGGGCCTAATGGTACTGGTGCAATGAATTACTTTGCTGATCGTCCAATGATTGAGTGGGTAAAAGAACTTTCAGAAGTTTCTCAATTTGTAGTGGCAGTCGGCGATTGTGCTGCTTACGGAGGAATCCCGGCTGTAGAGCCCAATCCTTCAGAATCAACAGGAATGCAGTTTTTGCGGAAAAATAAAGGCGGGTTTTTGGGAGAAGGTTTTGTCTCTAAAGCAGGGCTACCAGTTATAAACCTACCCGGTTGTCCGGCTCATCCCGATTGGATTTCTCAAATACTGGTTGCAATTTCAACAGGAAGGGCTAAAGATATTTTGTTAGATGATTATCACAGGCCAAAGACCTTTTTTACAACTTTCACCCAAACAGGCTGCCCGAATGTTAACAACTTTGCGCAAAAGATTGATGGTGGATTTGGTAAAAGAGGAGGATGCTTATTTTATGAAGTAGGATGTAGAGGGCCTATGACACGTTCCTCGTGTAATAATATCTTATGGAACCGCACTAACAGTAAAACCAGGGCCAATCATCCTTGCTTAGGGTGTACTGAACCAGAGTTTCCACATAATGAACTTAAAAAAGGTAGTGTATTAAAAACGATGAAGTACTTAGGCGTTTTTCCTAAGGATGTTCCTACCGGAGAGTCTCACTTTAAATATTATGTAAGAGCAGGGTGGGAAAAAATCCTTCCTGTTAATAAAGTATTGGCAGAATCTTCTAAGTAAGTCAGCCTTTTACTATTCTTTTTTTTAATGGTCAAATAGTAAATATAAAATGTCAACAATTAAAGAATTAAATATATCACCAGTTGGTAGGGTTGAAGGCGATTTAGATGTAAAGGTAGAAATTGAAGGGGGAAAGGTTACACGAGCTTATACCATGTCTTCTATGTTCAGAGGTTTTGAGCAAATAATGCAAGGAAAAGATCCACAATCAGGCTTGATAGTAACCCCAAGAATTTGTGGAATTTGCGGAGGCTCACACTTATATTGTGCTTCTTCTGCATTAGACACGGCTTGGAAAACGACTTTATCACCCAATGCTTTACTGCTTAGAGCGATTGGGCAATGCACCGAAACCTTACAAAGTATTCCACGATGGTTTTATGCCATTTTTGCCACAGATATGTGCAACAAGAAATTTGCTGGTAAAAAATTATATGATGAGGTTACAAAAAGATTTGCCGCTTATGTAGGCACTTCATTTGAAAAAGGAGTAAGTATTAGCGCAAAACCAGTAGAAGTATATGCACTATTCGGGGGACAATGGCCTCACTCAAGTTACATGGTTCCTGGAGGAGTAATGTGTGCCCCAACGCTTTCTGATATTACGCGTGCTCATGCTATTTTAAATGAATACCGCCAGAATTGGTTAGAGCCGATTTGGTTGGGATGTTCCATTGAGCGTTACATGGAAATTAAAACATGGGATGACCTAATGGCATGGATTGATGAAAGTGAATCGCATAGAGATAGCGACCTTGGGTTGATGGTACGAGCAGGATTAGAATTTGGACTTGATAAATTTGGTGAAGGTGTAGGGAAATTCCTGGCCTATGGTACATACCTTCATAAAGACAAATATAACAAACCAACCGTTGAGGGGAGAAATGATGCTTTAATTTGCCCAAGTGGCTTCTACGATGGAGAAAATTTCCAAGTGTTCGATCACATGAATATTAAAGAGCACGTAGATCATTCTTGGTACAAAGAGCAAGGAGTGAAACATCCATGGGATGAACCTATTCCTGAGCCTTTACCTTCTTCCACATTAGAGCATACCGATTTTGCTGGAAAATATAGTTGGTCAAAAGCACCAAGATACAATGGGTTTTCGGCAGAAGCAGGGCCACTTTCCAGAACTATTATGTATGGCAATCCAAATAATTTAGATCACCAGATAAAAGACCCTCTTTTTTACAACATCATAAAAGAAAAAGGCCCTAGCGTATTAGTAAGGGTATTGGCTAGGTGCCATGAGGCAGTTAAGTACTGGTCTCTTTGTAATGAATGGTTATCGCAGATAGATCTGGATGCAGAATTCTATATCAAACCAAAAGAAATTGATGGAAAAGGATTTGGGGCTACTGAGGCTGCGCGTGGTGCATTAGCTCATTGGATTGAAATAGAAGATGGTGTAATTAAAAATTATCAAGTAGTTGCCCCAACAACTTGGAATGTAGGACCGAATGATGCTGAAGGTAAGCCGGGACCAATTGAAAGTGCGCTATTAGGTACAGAAATCGAAGATGAACTCGATCCGGTAGAAGTGGGTATGGTAGCACGTTCTTTTGATTCATGTTTGGTTTGCACAGTACATGCCCATGATAGAAAGACTGGTAAAGAACTGGCAAGATTTAAAATTTGATTTACTAAACTAACAACAATCACCTCCCCGGAATTTTTTCCGGGGCTTTTTTTAAACAAGTAATTGACTAGCTTATGAACGATAATAGCGTTGCCAATATGCCTTGTACTACCTCAATTTTAGGTTTTGGCAATCCGGTAAGAAGCGACGATGGTGTAGGAATTTATGTGATACAACAACTTCATGAAAAATTGGCTGATCAATCACATATCAGCATTTTTGATATGGGTACTTCTGCTTTTGAAGTATTATTTAAGCTTAAAGGAACAGAAAGAATACTGATAATTGATGCTGTAAAAAGTGAAGAAGACGAAGTAGGATCAATTTATAAAGTACCAGGAGAAGAAATTGAAGCGCCACTAACAAAGCAAGATCCTTTGGTTTTTCTACATAGCCTTAAGTGGGATCAAGCATTGGCTTATACACATAAGATTTTAGGAGATACCTTTCCTAAAGATGTGGAAGTTTATCTAATTGGAGTTAACAATACAAAATTAGCTGAAGGACTTTCGGAAAAAGTAAAAAATGCGGCTGATAGATTAATTGATACACTATTAAATGAATTATGAACGGCATCACATTAAACAATAAGCACCTGATTATTGGGGCTGATTTGGTTGATAAGTATTTTAAAGAAGTACAATATGTCTTCATTAAATGGGTAGAAAACTCCGGAAGTTTATTGATAGCCCCACAAGATGCTTCAGTTTTTTACCAAGTACACAAAGATTAATGACGCAAGGAAGGAAATCACACTGACAAAAAAACTTCCTCCTTGAGTGCCGAGGTCAACCTAAACAAACAATATCAAAATCAACGTAAAGTGTAGTTCTATTTTCATCTCCAAACTCTCCTTCTATCACTTGCACGACAAGTAATCCAAGACATT
>JBCDJE010000003.1:0-24506 GCA_038748185.1 Bacteroidota bacterium | reverse complement strand
TTTGTAATAAACCTAATGATATGAAGTTAGAAATGGGAAAAGTAAAATATGCTTGTAAGGCATAATATCAAATAAAATTACCAGAAAATGGGGTATTACGATGACTTCAGTGTTAAAACCTTTACAGAAGAGTTAAAGCAAAACTCAATCTCTTTAGTATTTAATGGAAGTATTTCACAAGATGCTGTAGAGATGATTGGTGTCAAACTTATTGGAAATGACCAAGCCAAGCTTTTATCAAAACGAATATTTTCTTTAGTGATAGAAATGGCACAGAATATCCATCATTACTCTGCGAATAAAATTTATTCTGAGCAATATGATCGAGAAATTGGTATAGGAGTACTTGCTGTTGGCGAAACGCTCAATCATTACATTATATCATCGGGTAACTATATAAAACCTGGCGATTGTTCTGATATAATACAGCAAATCGATGCATTACAAGGTATGAGCGAAGAAGGATTAAAAGACTTGTACAGGCAACGTAGAAAAATGCCACAAAATCCCGATAAGCCTGGTGCTAATTTAGGTTTTATACATATGCGGAGAAAATCGGGCAACCCAGTAGATTATCAAATTAAAGAAAGTCCAAATACAAACCCATTCTTCATTCTTTCAACAAAAGTAAATAAGCAATAGTATGGAAAATTTTTTTATCGAAAGTTCGACTTATATACCAAAAATTGATTTTAACGCTAATTCTAATGTTCTTTCTATAGAAGGCGAGTCTTATCATGAATATACTGTAGAATTTTTTCAACCTGTTTTTGAGTGGCTTGAAAAATTCTTAAGTGAACCCGGCAAGGAAATAACCATGAACTTCAAAATGTCTTATTTTAATACTAGTTCCTCTCGCAGGTTTCTTGAGATTTTGAATTTGTTAGAAGAGTACAAAGATGATAAAGATGGGAAAGTTACTGTGAATTGGTATTATGAAGAAGGTGATATTGATATGTTAGAAAGCGGTGAAGAGTATGAAGAAGATGTGAATGTTGATTTTAACTTGATACCCTTCAATAATTAATCAATCGGTGTTTTTAGATTGTGTTAGGCTTACTAATTTTCGCTTGCTAAAAGTGAATTTAAGTAAGCCTTTTTTATTTTTCATCTTCTAATAAATCATCTTCAGGAAGGATATGCTTTTTATGACTTCTAGGATGGTAATCGAAAATGACTTGTTTTAGGTAATCCATATCCATATGCGTATAAATTTCTGTAGTAGTAATTGATTCATGTCCTAACATTTCTTGAACAGCCCTTAAATCTGCGCCACCTTCTACCATGTGTGTAGCAAAGGAATGTCTAAAGGTATGTGGACTGATACTTTTCTTTATACCAGCTGCTAAAGCCAACCCTTTAATAATGTTAAATATCATGATTCTAGATAAAGAAGTCCCTCTTCTGTTAAGAAAAAGTGCCTTTTCAAAACCTTTCTTCTTTTTTGCTTTCTCTCTGAACTCACTAACATACATTTTAATATATTTCAAAGCATCTGTACCGAGTGGCGCAAAGCGTTCTTTATCACCCTTTCCGGTAATTTTAAGGTAGCCTCCATTGTAATTTACATCACCTGTTTTTAGGTTTACTAATTCTGAAACCCTAATACCAGAACTATATAAAGTTTCAATAATAGCTCGATTACGTGTTCCTTCTTTTTTGGAGAGATCGACCGCTTGTAAGATCATATCTATTTCGTGTACTTCCAAAGTGTCTGGAAGTTTTTTTGTAAGCTTCGGTGAAGCAATAAGTGCTGTTGGATCTGATAATATTAAATCGTGATAGTGTAAATACCTATAAAATGCCTTAATGCCCGAAAGTATTCGAGCTTGTGAATGTGAAGCAATTTTCACCTCGTGTAAATAAACTAGAAATTCCTCTACTAATTCCCTTTTTACATCAAACGGATCAACATCAATTTCTCGCCAGTCTAAATAGTCTTTAAATTTTATAACGTCCAACCTATAAGCTTCGAGGGTATTTTTCGAAAGCGATCGCTCAATTTTTAAGTGATTTAGAAATTCTTTAAGTGCTTCATCCCAACGCATAATTCACTTACATTTTGTATTTAAAATGCTTATTTTCGGCAAAATACAAATTCTATCTCTTTTTATGCGCATATAGAATTTTCGATTTATGAAATTAAATAAAAGGTGGAGAGGCTTTCTGGTTGTAACAGGAACAATATTTTTCGGTATAGTAGTGTGGGGACTGATACAACTATGGGATAGGCATCCGGGATATTGGGTAGATATTGAAATTAAAGGAGAACAAAAAGCAGTAATACATGCAGGGTTTGCCGCCGTCTCTATTAACCCGCCACTAACAGATACATGGCAAGATGTAAACAATGATGCTG
This sequence comes from Bacteroidota bacterium, assembly GCA_038748185.1. Taxonomy (GTDB): domain Bacteria; phylum Bacteroidota; class Bacteroidia; order Cytophagales; family Flammeovirgaceae; genus Chondrinema. Next base: position 22,147 of record JBCDJE010000003.1, on the reverse strand, counting down.
AATTTCATGAAGAAGAGGGAGATACTTATACCGATGTAAATGGGAATGGGCAATTTGACCCTTTTTGGATTGCAGGTTTTGGGAAATACAGAGCAGCTAACGGCATTCATGACACACTTTGGGCCAGGGCAATGGTATTGGATGATGGTAACACTAAAATAGCACTAGTTTCTATAGATGCTATTGGTTTTGGGAGTGATGATATTATCTCAGCCAGAAAAATGATTCCTGAATCTGCTGGAATTGATTACACCATCGTAACTTCTACACATACACATGAAGTACCTGATTTATTAGGATTGTGGGGACCAGGTTTTTTTAAGTCGGGCATTAATCAAGATTATATTCAGTTAGTTAGAGAAAAAATTGCTGAAGCAGCAACTCAGGCGGCTGAAAAGGCTAAACCTGTTAAAATTAGACTGGCGCAAGACCTAATTGGCTCTAAAGATTTAGTGGGAGACACACGAAAACCTATTGTACTGGATCCAGGGTTATATTTATTACAAGCGATAGATACTGCTACAGATCAATCACTTGGAACACTTGTTGGCTGGGCGAATCACCCGGAAACATTATGGAACAAAAATTTACTGGTAAGCTCAGATTTTCCTCACTATGTGCGGGAATACATGGAAAAAGGGATTTATGACAGTAAAGACTCTGTATTAGTAAAAGGCTTAGGCGGAACAGTAGTATATGTAAATGGGGCAATAGGAGGATTAATGACTACTACGCCTAGAATGACTATTAATGATCCATTTACAGGAAAAGTTTATAAAGAAGCCTCTTTTGAAAAAATTGATATACAAGGAAAAGCCTTAGCTAAACTAGCCATTGCCGCTTTGGATAGTACTGCTGAAGAAATCCAAGAAGCAACAATCAGTTTGGTGGCAAAATCATTAGCGCTTAAGCTTGATAATCCGCTTTTTAGGTTAGCTGCTTTTACCGGAGTGCTAGATAGAGGAATGGTTGGATGGATGAAAATGCGATCTGAAGTAGCGGCATGGCAATTAGGGCCTGCTAGTTTTATCCACGTACCTGGAGAGATTTATCCTGAAATTGTAAATGGAGGAATAGAAGCTCCAGAAGGACAAGATTTTGAAATACAACCCCTAGAGATTCCACCGTTACGAGATAAGATGACTGGTAGATACAAATTTGTAGTCGGCTTATCTAATGATATGATTGGCTATATTATCCCTAAGAGTGAATGGGATGAAGAAGCCCCACACATTTATGGAGAAGATTCATCACCTTATGGAGAGATCAATTCTGTAGGACCAGAAACTGCCCCAATTATTCACCAAGCTGTTCTGGACTGCTTGGAAAGATTAGGGCAGTAAGGATTATAAGATGTTGTTAAATTAAGAATCTGTTTCAGTTAAATTTTCTTGACCACTCTCCTGATATTTGCAATGGTCAAGAAGGCATTGGCATTTTCGGTATTCCTCTCATAATCTTTCACACACCTTCTATTGTTGCGTGTCCACGCAATCGTCCTTTCAACTATCCATCTTTTCTCGTGGATACTGATGTTGCCCTTCTGGGCAATTGGTGCTTTCGGGATGACCACTGCTATTTCATATTGCTTATCCATTCCCTCTTTGAACTGCCCTCCAAACGTTCCATCGGCATATATATATTGAATCTCTTGCCACAAAATATTATCCATTGACAGCTTTCCCCAATAAGATAAGGCAGTTGTCCCATCATAGTAGTTTGCCGGTACCACAAAGCTATCCAGTAAATTGCCCAACGTATCGACCAAGAAGCACCTTTTTCTCCCTTTTACTTTTTTCCCTCCGTCAAAGCCTGTCCTTTCCGTGGCAGTGGGGCTATTTTTTACACTCTGGCTGTCAATTACACCTACGGTCGGTTGCACCTCTTTTCCTACCTTATCCCGATAGTCAAATGTCAGACAGTCGCTGATGTTTTTCCAGATACCATCTGTGACCCACTTTGAAAAGTAACCGTAGACAGTTTGCCAAGGAGGGAAACAACAGGGTAAATCACGCCAAACGCATCCGTTTTTCGTCAGATACAGAATCCCATCAACTATATCCTTGACTGCCCACTTGCTTGTTCTTTGCACAGTTATTAATTTTTCTATATGTTGCCAAGACTTGGTAGAAAGATCCGAGCTATACTTTTTGTTTCGCATCAAAAATAATAGCACTTTCTGTCAAGTTTTGCTAATTGAAACAACTTCTAAGATTGGATCATTTGTCTCATTACCTTTATTTTAGTATATAATCCTAGCCAGATTAATAATGCAGAAATATAGATTAAAAAACCATATATGGTAGTAATCATTGAATATTTAAGACCTCCAGCTAATAATGCTGGACTTACACTGCCCAAACGTTCAATAGCTTCGAACCCTTGGTACAAAGAAATAAGTTGAAAGAAAATTCCCACTATTAGTGCTAATAATCCTACTGATTTGATGTATTTAACATCTTCAAACCGTGTACTGTCTCCTTTCAATACAGGCAAACTTGTTATGAAAGCAGTAGAAAACATGGCTAATGCGATTAAAGTTAAGATTCCCATAAATAGTGGTCCTCCTTCATAAAATAATTCAATCATTATACTAAAATTTTAATTAAAGAATACACCAAAGCTAAGTGCTAACCTGCGTTGCTGGCAAGGCAGAATCCGCCTTGAAAAATGTATTTCATCGACTTTTTTAGCTAGGATAGAATGAAAGGTGTAAAATTGCCTTAAAAGTTTATATGCATACTATTGCACATACTGTTTTTTGGCTCATAGTAGTTTTGTTGCTTACCCTTGCTTTTGGTAACTCTTATGGAAGTTTTATTGATGCATTCTACTTTGTTGCCATGTTACTTCCGGTAATTGTTTCTACTTCTTATTTTTTTAATTACTTCTTAGTTCCACGCTATTTGTTAAAACAGCGATATTTAAAATTTGCCTTATATTTTGTGTACACTTTAATTGTTTCTGCCTACTTGGAAATGATTGTGTTGGTAGGCGCTTTTATATTACTAGCTAACTACCGCTATAAAAACCTGAACCCCGTTACAACAGATGTTTTCGTACTACTTGCTACTTTATACCTGATCGTTTTTTTAAAGGCATTCATATTACAAATAAGAAAGTTTTTTAAAACAAAAGAGGATTTTGAAAAACTGAAAAGAGAACAAGAAAAACAGCAGAAAGGCTTTATAAACATTCGAGCAAATAGAAAAAATATAAGGGTATTCTTTAAGGATATAGCATATTTCGAAAGTTTGGCTGACTACCTGAAAATACATTTAAATACTGGCGAGCATATTATTACAAAAGAAAAGATCAGCCACATATATGGAATCTTACCCGAACAATTCATTAGGATTCATCGATCATTTATCGTAAATGTAAGTGAGATAAATGCCTTTACGAAAGAGTTAGTAGAAGTAAATGGGAAACAACTGAATATCAGTCGGAGCTATAAAAAAGCAGCTATTGCAAAGCTGGAAAATCTAAATAGTTTGGAGACTAAAAATTAAATACTACATTTCTGGTGTTTCATACAGCTCCAATGATTTTTTAAAACGGCGGGCAATTCTTTTTCTCAAGCCCTCAGGTTGCAAAACCTTCATATTTTCCCCAAAACCTAAAATTTCCCTTTCTAATTCAAAATTAGATTTCACCAGTATTTCTACTTCTATACCTGTTTCGTCTTGGTGTATTAATTTTTGAGAAGTATGCAAAGGTTTAGTCAAAACATAAGGAGCATTACTTTTTTCTACGAATAAGCGGACTTTCATAGGCCGTACATTATCCACAGTTACCCCAATTACGTCTTTAAAAAAATCTTGTACTTCTTTTTTCCTTTCTTCTAAGTAAGGAAACTTACCTTCTTCAATTTTCTGAATGCGATCTATAGCCAAGTTAAGTATCCGAGAATTTTCATCTTTCACACCCAATAAAAACCAGCGGTTGCGGTATTCTTTCAGTAAAAAAGGGTGAAATGGAAAAGTAGCAGCTTGTTTAGCTTTAAAAGACTGATAAGTAATTTCAACGCTTTCTTTTTTGATAATCGCTTCATACAACCTATCTAAAAGATCAAGTCCTTTTAGGTTTTCGTTTTTCTCAAAATCAATAACAGGATCAGTATGGTTTCTGGCTGAGTACACTTTGTCTTCTAGCTTTTGCACCATGCTATCCACTTCACTAAAATGGGAAAACCCCTTGAATTGCTTTAAAATGTGTACCACTTCTGAAAGCCTGCCTAAGTCCTTATCGGTAAGGGGAATATTGGTGATGCTATATTCCGGGTCTTCATAAGTGTAATATTTTTTTTCTTCTACTACAATTGGCGCATTATAACCGAGTTTGTCGCTGCGCATTTGCTGAATGTCGAGTTGAACAGTTCTTTTACTTACTCCTTTATCAATCCCTTCGTATTCATACAAAGCTTCTGAACAAGCTTCTACTAAATCGCCTAATGTCCATTGGCGATACCTGTTCTTGAGACATTTATCGATGGTTTTATAGCGAATAAGGGCATTTCTGTTAACAGGCATAAAAAGATTTTTTAAAAAAAATTAAATAATATTTTACTACGCAAAAACATTGCGCAATAGGCATGCAACTTTGAAATATCAAATTAATTATTCATCTAAAATTGATAAAGCGATGAGATTCAATCTGAAACACAAAGCACAAGATGAAATCGTAAATTACGAACTAGCAACGGCTTATAAGATGTCTCCTGAAATGGAGCTGTATACAGCTGTAGTCACTACTAGTTTAAGCAATAATTTTTACGAAAAAGCGAATAACAGATTGGATAGGATTCGCCTTTTAGTGAAGCAAAACGATCCGCTTTTTGTAGCGAAATTAGCAGTATATGCTAGAGAAAAAATGCATTTGCGTTCTATTCCATTGGTGTTAGTTAGTGAGTTGGCTAAAGTGCATAATGGTAATGATCTGGTAAGCCGAGCTATAAAAAAAGTGATCAGAAGGGCTGATGAAATTACCGAATTGTTAGCCTATTATCAGTTTGCCAATGAAAGAAATGGTACTAAAAAATTAAACAAGCTTTCAAGGCAAATGCAAAAAGGTATTGCACAAGCATTCAATCAGTTTGACGAATACCAATTTGCTAAATACAATCGTAAGGCTGAAGTGACTTTAAAAGATGCTCTTTTTATTACGCATCCTAAAGCAAAAGATGAGGCACAACAAGCACTCTTTGATAACATTGTGACAGATCAATTACAAGTGCCGTACACTTGGGAAACCGAGCTTTCAAAGTTAGGTCAAAAAGATTTTGTTAGTGAAAGTGCTAAAAAGAAAGCTTTTAAAGCGAAATGGGAAGAATTGATTGAAAGCCAAAAATTAGGTTATATGGCATTGCTAAGAAACCTAAGAAATATACTGGAGGCAGAAGTTGATTTTGGATACATAAAACAAATTGCGCAAAGATTAGGTGATGCCAAGGAAGTGAGGAGAGCAAAGCAATTGCCCTTCCGTTTCTTAGCAGCTTATCGTGAGTTAAAAGCGCTACGTCACACTGATGTGACAATACTACTCAATGCTTTGGAAAAAGCAGTTAAGATAAGTGTGGAACACATTCGAGGTTTTAATGAAAATACAAAAGTATTAATTGCTTCTGATGTTTCTGGTTCTATGCAATACAACATTTCACCAAAAAGTAAGATTCTTTACTACGATATTGGTTTGATGTTGAGCATGTTGCTAAAAAGCAAATGCCAGCGAGTAATGAGTGGTATTTTTGGAGATACTTGGAAAGTGGTAAATATGCCTTCAGGCAATGTTTTGCAAAATGTGAATAATCTATACAAGCTGCAAAATACAGTTGGCTTTAGTACGAATGGTCACCTAGTGATCAGAGAATTAATAAAGTCAAAAACTAAGGTAGATAAGGTACTATTTTTTACAGATATGCAAATGTGGAATAGCACCAGCCACCATGATTCTTTACAACTTGCTTGGAAAGATTACAAAAGAGCAGTAGCGCCAAAAGCAAAACTATATCTTTTTGACCTGGCAGGTTATGGTCAATTGCCTATCAAAAAAGAAATGTATGATGTTCAACTGATTGCAGGTTGGTCTGATAAGATATTTGATATGTTGCATGCCCTCGAAAGAGGAAGCAATGCAGTTGCTGAAATAGAAGAAATAGTGGTCTAAAAAGACCACTATTTTCAAAAGGGTACCGTAGGAAAGGGTTACTTCGGCTTTTAACCCACAGGTTGCAGGTTCGAGTCCTGCCACTGCTTTTGTTAATAGCATATACAAGTTTTAATACATTCTTCCTTGATTCAATTTCATAATTCCTACAATTACAAGATTCATATAGACTGCAAAACAAGTTGAATAATAGATTTGTAAACAGTTTGTTAACATCATTTTAAAATTGTAAACAGTCCTTTCATTTCGTCCCTATCACTGAAAAACTACCAAATTGTGTTTAACATTTTTTAGTGAGAACAGTTATGAGAGAGAAAAAAATTATTATCAACGAAACTATTAACTCTAAACGTGAAAAAAAGCAACTACTAGACATTCAATTTTATCCCAGACGAGCGAGTGATAACTACATTTCCATCTATTGTCACATTTCAATTAACAGAAAACGAACAAAAAGCCCATTTTCTACATTAATTAAAATTCCTGCAAAAGCTTGGTGTAACAAAGCACAAGCAATTACCGCAAAAGACTTTGAAGTTGAATCTTATGAATTAAATAGAATCAAAGCTTCTATTTATGAAATTTTTTTAAGTAACAGTAACAGAGAAGTTTTATTAAACTCTGAAAAGCTTAAAAGGCTTTATCTTGATAGAAATAAAAAAGAGTATACTCTATATGAAATTTATCAGAAATGGATTGAGTATATGAAAAGCATGATTAATGTTAAGATTAAAGAAAGTACTTTTAAAACATACAAAGATAAATTCGATCATTTAGAAAAATTTCTCAAAAGCAAAAATGCTGAACTTACACTATTAAATGAAGTAGACTATAATTTTATATCTCAGTTTGATGATTTCTTAAAAAAGCAACCAAAAATAAAATCCAAAGACTACAAAGCGAGGTGTATAACAACACTGCAAAGAGTTGTGAAGTGGTCTAATACACAAGGTTATGTCAAAACGAACAATATGATTCTCTTTAATCCAGAGAAATCAAAAATAAAAAAACCTGAATATATTGAGTTAGATGAATTGTTACTTTTTAAAGACTTCAATTTTTTTTCTTCTACTTTACAAAAGGTTGCTGATTGCTTTGTTTTGCAGAGCTTTACTAGTATGGATTTTGTTGATATTATAGAGTTTAGTAAAAAGGAACACATTAAACGAATTAATGGCAGACTATGGATAATCAAAAAGCGTGGAAAAGCTCCTATAGGCTCTGAAAAGCAAGTAATGAAAATCCCACTTTTACCAGAAGCCAGAAGAATTTTTGAGAAATATGATTGGAAACCACCGATATGGTTTGAAAAACGAGGAAAAAACTTAAGCTATGATAAATACAGAAAGTATTTAAAGGAATGTGCTGATATACTAGATATTAATATAAATTTAGTTACTAAAACAGGAAGAAGAACATTTGTAAACTTAATGTATGAAAAAGGATTTTCAAGTGATGAAATCGCGAATATTGTCGGACATAACTCCACAAAAACTACTTTAAAATATTATTTAAGATTTTCACTCAAACGAATTGAAATGAAGATTGAGAAAATCTTTGGCAAAGATTACTTAGTAGGTTAAAAAAAGGCCTGGTTATAAACCAGGTCTTTTCACTAGGTATTTTTCATATTAAATATTTCTCATGTTATCAAAATGGTAACGCATAGTTGCAAATAGCTATTATGGCAGTCATAGATAAATATGTCTATAAGATCTGCTTCACAGCTAACACAGTTATTTATAACTACACTCCAGTCTCTATTTCAATCATCGCTTTAAAGTGTGCTTGTGCAATTAAGTCTCTCCCTTCCTTAGTTAAAAGATACCGTTTGCACTCATACTGATTATCCATAAAAAGATTTTCAGTTAAGATTGCCCACATTCTGGTTTGTTTGAGGACATAAAAGTTGGCTTCTTTGTCCGGGTCTCCGTCTGAAAAGTCCGTTCTAAATCTTATATTTTCATCATGGGCAAAGGTACTTTTAAAGCTATTTAAAAAGATAGTGGCTATTTTATCACTTCCGGTCTTTCCCCTTGATGTAAACACCTCAAAACCTTTCCCACCACCAGCATTTGAATGAATGGACAAATAAATACATTTTTCACCCTTGTTATGCAAAGCATTAGCTGCATCAACTCTCGTTTTAAGCCGAATATCTGCATCGGTTGGACACATGTCCACATACTTAATATTAGATTGATTGCACATCTCTTTAAGCCTGGCCACAATTGCTCTGTTAAACTCACCTTCAAAAAGTTGCTGATAGCCGTCTTTCCAATTAGGACTCCGCTTTCCGGCAGTTTGGTATTTGCCGTTTATCATCCCCCCGTGTCCGGGGTCGAGTAGCCAAGTATACTTACTCATAATTAATAGATTTTTTGTTTTTAAGTAGAAGAAAAGAAAAGCAACTCGTGCTTTTTCCAGTTGAACAATTTAGCTTAGTTGAGCAATTTAACATTGGATTTAAATTGGATAATGAAGTTTTTCACTTGCTCGTCCGTTTGTCTGTTTTCTTCTTTTTCTAGTAACTGGATGATGTCTGAAAGCCTTAAAAAAACCGCTTCCGGGTTTTTTAACAGTTTATTGTTTTCCTGTACTGAGGCAGTGATTTTTTTTAAATGCTCTACACTAATTTTTTCTTCTACAGCAAAGACAAGTAAATTTTGATAATGAAAAATACCTTGGTGTATAATTCTCAATACTTCGGTTACTAATGCTTCTTTTTGAGCAATTTGCGCTTTGATTATTTCGTCCATTTGTTTGAGCTGATTAATTTTTGAATATTGGCTGCCACAATGCGCAGCCTGGCTATTTCAGCTGAATCTATTTTATTGGCATTGATAAATTTTACAATCATGGTATAAATCTTCTCTCCCTGTTGCATTAAAATGATGGAATAGAATGATTTAATATTGTGACTTTGGTATTCATCTTTTAAGTCTCCATCGTGTAAGTCTTCAATATCATTGACATACAATCCGAGTTTATCGGTAGTCATGGTTTGAATGATGAGTAATTCAATTTCCTGGTTGCCCATAAAAATATTTTGGTGCAAACTTTTAAGACTTTTCACCCCAAAAGTTGCCTCGTGAATCATCGTGGCTTTATAAGCTTGTGTGGTTATTTTACTTCCTTTTTTATCATAGGATTTCATAGTGACATATTTGTACTTCATGATCTCAATAGAAGTGGGGCTTAAGTCCACTAAAGAGTAGAGATAGGTATAAATGGCACTGATCTTATTTTCTATTTTTTTGGTATGCCACAGATGCAGCAGCAGCGCGATCGTTTCAATCAACTTTCCAAAGTTTTTTAATACCAATAGCAATACATCTGTTAACTTTTCTCTGTGATGCCAAATTTGATAGGCAAAGACAGCTCCCAACAAGTACATAAAACCTGCAGCCAGTCCATGCTTTTCAAAATACTGTAAAAATTGCTTCGGCATATAGCAACTGTTTGTTAGTAAAAAAATTAACTCAGCTACATTGAGCTTTTCAGATTGGATTACTTTTGCACTATTTTTTTGTATTTTCTTTTTGTGCCCGAAGCTTAAAAACTTGCTCTTTGAGTTTTAGTTCCTCTTGCTGTAATGCTTGTATTTTTTGTTGCAGCAAGTACATGGTATCCTGGTTATCTACAATTTTTGTGGATAGCTTTCCTATCTGTGTATCTATATCCATCATGCAAAAATTTTAAGCTTCTACAAATACTAATGGTTGGGGTGCTGGGTCAAATGTGGCATCATACATGTCTACCAGCTTCCTTTTTATGGCTTGCGCTAGTGATACCCTTACGTTTATGGTAGGCACATTGTTAAAAAATACAGCAATCCACATATCAAACTCACCAATGGTTTTTTGGATTTGTGCTGGATTGTCTTCACTTTCAGGTTGACCGTTGTCAAAATCAGGATTGACCCTCATAACAGGCTGTCCTTGCTGATCGATAACAGGCACTTGCATCATATTATTTACCCGCATAATGAACTGCTGAGAATTCATCACCGATGTTCCTGCTACTGTGACAATTTCGGTACAACGTACTTCCATATTTTTATTAGCAAAATTGATAATCATCAAATCCTTTGCGGTAGCATCAATTTCAATGCTTTTAGTCGTCTGCCCTTCATTATAATATTCAATGGATAATAAACTCATTTTATAAAAATTTTAGTTATCAAATTGCTAATCCAAGATCAATTAATAAGTCTCTGATTTGATTAATGACAGTGGTATCATTTGCTCCTGTTGCGGTATCTATTGCCCCCCAGTTGTACAGCTTTATCACATTTGCATGTTCGGTAGTAAAATGGGGAGAGGTGGTGCCTGGCCCATTCACATTAGCACCATGCAAGCTACAAGCATTTACCCCTCCATCGGCAGGGTTAAGGTTGTCATTAAACACTTGAAAGCCTCGACTTTCAGAAAAAGCATATTTTACTAGATTGTCTCTTTCCAGTCTCAATGCTGCATCAAACGTGCTACCTGTATTGGCAAAAGTATAGGTAGCAAAAGTTCCTCCGCCAACGGTGTCAAATCGCAACAGGGATCTACCAGCACCCCGTAATGCAGCAAAACCATTGCCTATGTTTAAACCGTTATCAGGGATATTTTGAGGAGTTACATTTTCTAAGCCCAGCCAAATGCCTGTGTTGATAGAAGAACTGGGTATGATGTAGGCGGCATTATTAGCGGTTCTTGTTAAAAGAAGGGTCCTGCTGGCTTGCAGGTTAAATAAATCATAGGCATCTCCATTTTCTCTAATCTTAAGTACATCACTACCGGTTTCAATCACATCTGCATTGTATCTTAAAGTGGCATCCGGATTGGCTTCATTAATGCCCAGCCTGCTGTTTTTATACACAAAACTGGTGTCTTCTGATAAATCCCCTAAGGCATCAGCAAGAATAACAGAACCGGGCTCAAATCCGCTGGGTGCAGCTATTTTGTAAGTGCCGTCACTGGCTAGGAATTCATTACCGGATCCATTATTAATTAGGCTATCTAACAAAGCTTTATTAGAGTGGGTGTGTCTATCGGTAATCACCCCTAAAAGATCAGTATCATTGGATTTTTTATCTATCCACCAATTGCCTAGCTGATTGGGAGAAACGGCTTTATCGTTGACAATTTCTGCGATGATTTCATCGATATTCGCTGGAAAGGGTTGTAAAGTTGCACTCGCCCCTAAATAGGATTTAGGCATATACGGCAAACCTGTTTGAGCAGATCCAGGAGCAATACTTTGTGCATTTTCAATAAAGCTAACGGCTACCTCATTGGGGGAATCAATGACACTTAACGCATTTTGATTGTTGAAACTGATATAAATTTTACCATTGAGTGCTGCTTGCAGCGTAAAATGAAATTGTGTGGTGCTGCCTATTAACCGCTCCCAATAGGTTGATCTAGTAGCAAGGGTGAGATCATAGCGATAAATCCTATCAAAAGTAAATTGATTAAAGGCTGTTTCAGAAATATATAAATAGCGATCATTTGGCGAAAACTCAACACTATAGGGATTTATATAAATGCCTGTGTCTATCACATTGCTTAAAACACCCGTGCTGCTATTAAAATCAAATAATTCTACTTTCGCCTGACCCCCTCCTCCAAAACTTGAAACAGCAAGCTTATTTTGAGCAAAATTATCTTTTATAAAACCTGTTTTATCTGTTATTTGATTGTAGGTAATGCCAATTGCCGTAACAACCGGAGTGGTGGCTAAGCCATTGCCGGAAAGCAGGTAAGCATAAAAATGATTGTTATTAAAACCATGGGTGATGATCCACCAATCAATGTTATTTTCATGTTTGACTAAAGCAATCTTTTCTGTAGCATTGGTGCTGGCCAGTAAGTTTTGATTTTTAGTGATTACTTGCCCCAAGCCATTGTTTAACGAAAGATCAACAATGTAGTAATTAAACCCATTGGTGCCTATGTTTTCATCAACAGTAAAAACATAATACTGAGTGGTTCCAGGCCTTGGTGCTACTACTGCCGAAGTAGCGCTACTTTGATTCCCATGTAAACCGGTTGCCATTACCTGGTGTTTTCTATTCCAAATGGTGGCCCCGTCGGTATAAAAAAGCAATTGCCCGTCTGCATCTGAAACCGTATAAGCCCCTTCATTTTGGTTGATTTGTCCATCAGTAAGTATATTTACTGTACCATCAGTACTAAATCTTAACCCAGCATTCGTACCAAAATACCAATTTTTAGAACTCCCTTGGGCTATTGCTAGTCTATCCCCTTGAAAGTTTGTCTCCGCACAACACAAAGGATTAGCCTTTCCGCCTGATACCCTTGGTATTTGCCAAACTTTCGTGTTGAATTTATGCATAGTATTCAATCATTAATCGGTGAGACTTACTAGTTTCTATGCCAATGATTTTAAAATGCTCCATATTGGCCCTGCCACATATTTCATAGTAGCCGTTATCACCCATTAAAGCGCCCTGGCTTGAGGTAGGTGTATCACCGTTTTGCCAGAACCTGGCAGCTTTCAAAGGATGAGTACTGGTAGGATCTGCATCAAAACTGATGTAGCAGCCTAAAGCGGAGTTTGGTACTTGCAGTGTTGATATAGTAGAAGAATCAACGTTTACAATTTCTTTGCCTACTACTTTACTCATGATGTTCCTTTTTTACAGGTTCATATAAATTACTGGTTTGCTTGCTTGCTACCAGGTATTTTCTATCAAGGGGATTGCCTCTGTTTTTCTCAGCAAAAATATAGTTACTGGTAAAATCGTAGCCTACTTTAACAGACTTCAAAACGATGGGAGCATCGTAATCAGCAGCTACACCACCACGTGTTCCACCGGCTGCATTTTCTTGAAAAATCACTACCCAAATAGTATGGGGATATTCCATTCTTAATTCATCAAAAAGCACATTCGCCCCATACTTTTGGAGCTTTTGCCACGAATCAATGACCACTACATCAAAGGTGTTTGCATACTGTTTGACGGTTTGAATGCCGTTTTCAGCCTCACCCGTAACGGCTAATCTTTCAAGGTTTTTGGGCTTGATATTACTTTTGAGTAGCTGCTGGGTATCTTTACTTTCTAGGCCTCCTTGCTCTAAAGAAAAAAAGCCCACAGTTTTTTTAAAGTCTAAAAAACTATCAATGAGCTGGGTGATAAAAGTTGTTTTACCACTGCCCTTATCACCTTTTAAAGTGATAGCCAGTCTAAAAGCTTGCATATTTTGCAGGAAATCCCCCATTTGCCCAGGAAGCTTGAAAGTTTCAGGTTTTTCTATTTTATTCATCGCAGAAGCAAGCACAAATCCGGGCATATCAATTATTTGAGAATCATTTGATTTAGTACCTAATAATCCTCTTCTTTCTCTGCTTTTATTTAGAATTGCTTTCTCTTTTGGCGCACTGTCGTTTTTTTGATAGGCTGCTAATTGAGCGCGCAAATTGGGAGAAAAGGTAATTGTTTTGTTACTTCTATTTTTGGCTTGAGCCAGGTCATAAAACCCTTTAAGTTCTTTGTACAAATCACGAAATAATGCCTTATCCCTTTCATGAATCATGCCTTTTGCACCGGCTTTATTAATCTTTCCAGCCAAATTTGAAATCTGTATCATGCGCTTGCTTTTGCCCTCCCAGGCCAGTGCCCACTTTATGATATTATCTAGCGGTTTTTTCATTACCCTATTTTTTTGTTGTATTCCCGATAATTGCCTGCTTTTTGAAAGCCTTTTTAAAGATGGCCCAAGCAAATGCTCGATCACTTTTACCGTAAAAGATTGCCCTAACAAGTCAATAGCTTTTGATTTTCCCACAGCCTTGGTGTAGTGATCAGGAAAAACCTGCAGGCGCTCTAATTCTGTTACATTTAAGCTTCTATATCCTAGCTTAGCCCGCGTTTTTATCTTGGGGGCTTCTTTGGTGACTAGGCAGGGCGACTTCCCATAAATATCATACACGCTACTTCTTATGCTAAACTTTATATCAGGAATCCTAAAAGCTAATTTTGTTTCTGGATAGCATTGCTTGTTAGTGCCTTTCTTGTGACCGGTAAGAATATCCTTTAAGCATTGATGATTGCTGGTAGGAATTGGACCCACTTTTAAGTTGGTCCAGTAGTATCTTTTTCTTTGCTGCGCGGAGAAATCAGCAGAATTCAGTAAGACTGGTTGAACCCCTAACGCTTTAGATATTTTTTGGCATTCCACATCTTTCATGGATGCCACATTTTCAAGTAAAAAATATCTTGGGTTCGCCTCTTTTTTTATCCGGACAAAATGCCAAAAAAGCTTTGACTGTTCCCCTTTTAAACCATCTCTATTGCTATTTAAAATCGTTAAATCTTTGCAAGGGGATCCGCCAATTAGCAAATCTATTTTTGGCAGTCCATTCGGCGATCCATTCGGCAATCCATTCGGCGATCCATTCGGCGAATTTTCACCTTTAATTTTGGTAACATCCCCGAGTTGAATGGTATCAGCAAAATTGCTTTGTGTTACTTTAATAGCGCCAGCATCTATTTCAGAAGCATAGTATTTTTTTACTGGTATTTTCAGGTTTTTTAAGGCTTGTTGCGCTGCTGAAATGCCGTCAAACAAAGACAATACAACGATCCCACTTTTAGGAGCGAGAATAAGGTTTTCAATGGTTGTATTTGCCTTACTTGTAGTCATCAAATATTTATTTTTTTACTAGGTAATAGCCAATGATTGTTCCAGCCAATCCACCCCAAATACTGCCGGTGCTTTCATACTTAGTACCTTTGGAAAAGGCCATTCCTAGTAAACTTCCAACAGTTGAAATGCCGGCAAGGACAAATTGATCAGGGACTCTATAGTCGGGAATCTCCATTTTTTGATTGCTTAGTTGTTTTCTTCCTCCCATTCGTCTAGCGCTTGGTTGTATTCTTTATAAATTGTGCCCAGTGTATTTTGGGTTTTATCTGAGAAAAGAAAGTCAGCTATTTTTGAGCTTCCTTTGCGCTGTTTTTGGCGTTTAAGCACCTTTAAAATGGTATTCATACCTGTTTCAATAATAAGCTCTTTAAACATTTTTTCTGGATGTATAATACTTGTATAAGCCGTAAAGGGCTGCTAGTATACCTATAGTCTTAGTTGTTCCTCCTGCTATTACTTTAAAGTTTGCATTCACCAAACCAAAAGCTTTTTCAATGTCCTTATCACTAATTAAATGCCTTTCTTCTGCTCTGTTTTCTACTGTGATTATGGCTGAAACAATCCTAAAAAGCGTGTTTTTGGTTGGTTGTAATACCTGGTTCTTTCCTATGCTGGATAGGCTCGATACACGATTGATATATGCATTGGTATCGTTTTCAAAAGCAGGAGCATACACGGCTAAAATCTTAGCAATGGTATTTAAGCCCCTTTTGATTTTGTTCTGCACATCTACAATGATGGCTCGTATGCCCCAAGCAATACTAACAAATTGCTCAAAGGCCCCATCGGTATTTTGCCCATGAGGCACTTTGCCTTTCCAGGGAATAGTAGTTTTCCTAAAATTCCCGGGATTGTTATTTCTTATCCCCCTGGATGTGGCTATATTTTTATTTAAGAAGGATTTCATTAATTCAGCGCATTGACAATGGTGTTAATTTGAGCGGTTGTTTTTCTTTTTCTTCCTCTTCTAAAGCTGTCAAAGTCCATCGCATTGCCTGTAAAAGTTTCGGTGTTGGCCCTTTCTACCCAAAACCTAAAGGGCACTTTGTTTACTGAGGTTTGCACCTCAATATATTTGCCTCTTACTTCTCCTGTTGGCTGGCCTAAATAGGTTTCATTCGGTAAATCAATGATTGGAAATTCAGGCAAATAAGCGCTTCCAAAACTGGTCACATTTATGAAAATAGGGGTGCTAAAAATACTATCTACAAAAAGGTAATTTTCAATTTTTGAAAAAGCATTTTCAGTTTTACTTTGGACTGAAATGATCTGTTGGAATAATGCTTTTGAAATGGTTGTGGGATAGCCGGCAGCCAGCAGCGCCGATCTGGTACCGTTTCCATAAATACCATCAGCACCACCGGTATTTTTGATAAATTCAGCAGCACGTCCCCCCACTTTTAATAGCGCACTTTGTAATAACCTGACATTAGCTCCACGTGAGCCTGGTTGCAATGGAAATGATTGATTGGTACCTGTATTACTAGCACGTTTAGGAGCGAGATTTGGCGTGTTTTCAGCTATTGTATCCCCTGACTTGGACTTTTTTTTGAAGCCAAATGCAATGGCTGCTATGGTGCCGATTAACAGCAATCCGCCGGCTATATTTTCTTTTTTTTCCATAGGTTAAGCGCTTTTTAAAATGACTTTACTGGCAGGGATGTAATACTTCTTTCTCCCATTTTTAAAGCCGTAAAACCGCTGGGAGTTAGTGCCTACAAAAACAGTTTCTGCTAGCAAGCCAATGCTTTTTGCTGTTGCAGGTAAGGGAATGGCTTTGGTGAAATTTTCATTAAAAACACTTGTCGGCTGTTTTAAATAAAGCTTTTCATGCAACCTGATACTGCCTAAAGGACTGGTGAGTATATTTTGGAAATTATCAAACTCCTGGGGGGATAAGGCACTTTGAATATTTTTTAGCAAGTCTCTGCGGTACTTATCTTTATACTTTTTTGCCACTAAGCCAAAGGAAATGTTTTGCGCTTTCATTTCTTTGGCTACTTGAAAAATGGCTGCTTCATCCTCGGTGAGTCCAAAGAAATCATTTTCAAACATGGCTTGAAACAAACGAATCGCAAAACGGGCTGCCATCCCATTTTTATCGTTGCTGCTAAATTGATTGGAAATAGCATGGCTTTTTGCTTGGTGAATGCCTTTTTTAATCAGCAAATAACCGGCAACCCCTACACCTGTCAAGAGGAGCATTTTATACACTTGTGGCGGGATAGAAACACTGAGACTGGCCATAATTAAATGCTATTTTGGTTTTGCTGAATAATGGTATTGATTCCGGGCAGCTTAGATTTTTCAGCGATGATTCTCAAGGTCTTCACTGTTAAGTTTTTACTAATTATTTTGAGTAATGCTTCCTTTTCTGCTGCCTTGTCTGGCTCACCCTGCTTGGGTAAATTGCTTAGTTTTAGCCTCATGGGAATTGGATTTTAGAAAGTTAATAATGGCTGGAACAGTTTGTAAAATATTGGCTTCTTCTACTTTATTAAGCAGTAGGTTGATGTATCTTTTGGGCTTTTCTGCTAGCTGTTGATGCCACAGCGCTACTTGCTGGGTATCTTCTGTAAAATCATCGGGAAAGCTTGCTGTTGGTTGTTTATCTACTACCTGATTGGCCGCCCTGGCACTGTTAAAAGCTTTTAATATTTCCAGTCCGATTGCTGTTCCTCTTTCTGATTTTAAAAAGTCGCCTACTTCCCCTAAGCCCGTTTTTTTGTTGGCTTTTTCTTCTCTAATCGCCAGTGCTTGTTCTTGGTCTTTAAAAGCCAATTTATTTTCTAGCTGCAATACTTTCGCCCTTTCTTTCTCATACAATGCTTTGTACTCATCGCTGCTATGCTCGTATTTACTTACTTTGCTTTGCAGCTCAGCCATCATGTATTGAAAGTACATCTGCTCACTACTGACAGGTGTTGGGCTGGAAAATCCATTAGGCAGTTTTTCATCAAGCTTTAATTCTCCGCTCATGTGTATTTTTTTTAGATAGGCTTTCCTTGATTTACATTTTTGGGAACAGTACTGCGATCGGGCATCCTTTGCAGCAAATAAATTCTGGCATTGTTTGCACTTGTAAGTGGGCATAACTAAACGGTTTCTTCGTTACTTTGCCTTACTGCTGAAATAGTGAGCTTGTTAGTACCGCTTGCATCAAATTGAAGGTAGATTTTGCCTCGATACACCCCATTTTGCAGTTGAGGAAAAACCTTTTTCTCATTGGGTTGCAGCACGAGTTGTCTTGATTCTTGTTCAAAACCAATGTAGACAATAGCAGCCCCTTGATTATCCAGTTCAAACCATGAATAATTATCCAATTCTATAAAATCATCTTGCACTACTGATTGAATAATAATCCTGTTCCAAGCTTGCATTATCCCCTGTTTGTCAGTTTAAAACTGATGTCAAAAACTAAAGCTGCTGTGGTTGCTTCCGGTAGATCAATCCGCACCAATATTTGCCTGTCAACAATGGGGATATCCACTTCTTTGTAGGCCCTTTCAGGGTCAAACTCATAGGTTTTCTTGTGGGCCATATCCGTATGAACATTGCCTACTGAATCCTGGATACTGAGCCTGTAATAAGCCAGTCCACCGGCTGCAATCTCAACAATGTTGACCCCTTCAGCCCTTTCAAAAGAAGTATCCAGGGTAATTTTAGCTGCTTGAATCCCACCTGCCGGTGTGCCTGAAGGAATGGTAATGACTTGGGTTTGTTCCCTTGTTTTTCTTGACATAGCTTTTAAAAAAATAGGTGTAAAAAGCCAATACACAATTGGCTTTATAAGGATATAAATCTTTGATGAAAGGGATATTATCTTGGCATGGTACGCACCCCTAAAAGCGCGATGTTCACCCAGATTTCTGCTGTAGCCGTCGTACCCCCTACGCTAGCGCCTTCCGGAAATTGAATGTCAAGATTGATGGTTTCTCTATCTGTCAAAAAAGCAAAAGGAAACAATGGGAAAATTACATCCGGATGACCTGCAGGTGCATCACTTTCCGTATTAGCCAGTAAGGATTCAATGGGTGTTCTTAAAAGGGTCTTGCTGTTTTGACCAAGGATCAATTCAGAGTTGAGTAGGGCTGCATCAACATCAACTGTGCCGTTGTTTCGGGTATTCACGTAATTATTGATCGCACTGTCAGCAGCGCCCTGGTACCATGAAAAAGCAATGCCGGTGGCAATGAATAACTCACCGGAGGAGAGTTTGGCTCCATCAATATTTCTTTCTCCAAAAACAAGGGAATCAGATTGCTTGATGACATTGAGTAATCCTCCCTGACCGGTGACTTCTTTTTTGGCAAAGATTTGAGAGCTTTGCATTTGCAAATTATTGCTTTGCAGTGAGGCAATGGTTTCTTCCTTGACTCTACTATCTGAGATGCTAGCATTTATTGTTGCTAAAACAGCATCATATTGCGCTTGATAATCCATTTTTTTATTGTGATTTAATTTAACGTGTTAAAAAATATATTTTAGGCTTTCGCTGCTTATAGCAAAGCCAAAGCTTCATTTTGAACCCCTAGTAAGGGCATGGCCGGCCCATCTTCGATGGGCAATTGTGCGTTAAAATCCTGATTGAAACTTTCCATTTCATCAATTAAAAAGTCCTCATCAACGGTACCTATCCCGTTTAGACTGAAAGTGTTTCTTATGCCTTCAGGAGCAAAGGTTTTGGCAGTGCGGACCGCTCCACCCACAGCAAGGCCTTTGCCTGCTGCCTGTACATTTTTATCATTTGACAGCGCTACCACTACAACACCGGCAACCGTGTGTAAGGGGCCTTGAAACCTTGCCAAACTTTCAGGTAACATGCCTGCTGTTTTACTGGCTACAAAACCTTCTGCGATAAATCCTGCGGTAGCCATTAGCACCTCAACAGCGCCAGTAGTCGCCTTTCTTTGATTAAATTTCATAATAGAATTATTTTTGATTAAACATTAAAATGATACCTCTGGAAGCCTTCCCAAGGTGGTTTTATTTTTCACTTTTTTATAAGCATACTGACGTTTTTTGATAGGTGATCTTGTAGGCGCTCCGGCTAATCCTGTGGGCACGCCAAAAAGTAAAGCGGCGATCGCAGCACCGGCAGTAAGCAGCAAAGGTGCTGCTGAACTGCTTGTATTTTTTGTAGCAGTAGGCACATTGTTGCTAGTACTTGGTGTAGTAATCACATCTCTTGTAACAGGGGTATTTGTTCTAGTACTTGGTGATACAATGCTTTGCTGAGAGGTAGCCTGTTGTACAACACGATTGGTATTAGCAATTTTATTGGCTATCAGGTTTTGAACCTGGCGATTAGTAGCAATGCTTCTAACAACTTTACTATTAACAACATTTGATGCTGCTTTTTTTGCCCCTTTGAATATTTTTTTTAGGTCGATATTTTTAATCCAACCCACAATTTTAGCGATAAAACCGGAAGCAGCAGCCGTTCCGGCTGTTGCAGTTACCGGTTCAGCGCCTAAGCCCCTAAGTCTTGAAGTACGGCTGCTAAACCTATTAGAGGAAGAAACGGTAGGTGTGTTTTTCACCAAACTTGAAACAGAAAAAGTGGGCCTTTTAATACTTGGTTTAATGGTCGTCCTACTGCTAGTAGGGCTAGAAATTTTTGTTGTTGAAACAACAGGCCTAGTAAGTATGGGTGTAAAAGTGCTTGCACTCGTTGTAGTTTTTCTTACTACTGGACTAGCTGCTCTTTTTTCATCCGTTCTTTTGAATGAAGAAAAGTTTTTGATAGGAGCCGGTTTACTTGTTGCTGACTTAGTTACATCAAGCGGATTGGCTTTAATGACACTTATCGGAAGTGAAGGCAGGTTATTTTTCTTGACTCCTTTTTGCCAACCTTCCAGGATATACACCCGCAATTTATCCTCTTCTCCTTTAAGCACATCTTTCCACATGTTACGTGTATTCCTTAAAGCACTTAAAGCCTTATTGTACTCATTCATCTCTAAATTAAGGCTTTCAGCTTGCTTTTTGGTTAGATACCCATAGCCCAATTTTGTAGCAGATTGTCCTAAATTAAGCTTAAAATAGGTGGCTAAACCCCCTCTTGCAGCAAGTGAAACAGGATTGTATCTTGCAATAGCTTGTCCTACATCTTTAGCAGCTTTTCCTACGGCTTCAGCCCCTTTTTTAATGCCTTTCCCTACCGCTTCAGCTCCCTTTTTAATGCCATTCCACATCCTTTTTATAAAGCCTAAACCATTTAGTGATAAAATTTCTTCTTCGGCGGCAAACTGGGCTAAAATGCGTTTTCTTGCAGCTTCATTGTCCCATACCAAAAGCGCTCTTTTTATTTGAGCTTTCAGCGCGCTTACCTCGTACCCGCCAATGGTGGGTTCTCTCAAATTATCAAGGTACTTTAATGTATTGGTAAGGTGCTTTTTGGTGGCAGCTAAAAAGGCTTGATAAACACTTTCTCCGGTGCCCTTGAGTCCTTGAATGCCTACATGATCAAACTCATTTCCAAAGTTGTCAATACCAAAGGCAGATAAATTGGCATTGTTAAGGCTTTGACTCGGAACACCATTAAGGTATTGAATAGGCATTTTCATTTTTCTATCAAATTTTTGGGTAAATGGAACTTCATCATTAAAGGCATCAACTACCGGATCGATCACAAAATACTCATTTCTGTTTGTGAGATTTCCACCGGCTTTGGGCACAACTACATAGACATGTTGCCAGTCTGCATCGTACTTGGTCATCCGGTAGGAATGAGGGATTTGCAGATTGGTTAATATGGAAGAAATAAGAATCGTGTAGCAATCACAATCAACGCCACTTTTGCGGTCTTTCCATGTCCGAAGTGGCCTGCGTATTTGCTCAATCCCTTCCTTATCAGGTGCGTACTGGATATAATGGTAAGAAAATTCCCAAATGTTTTTTAAGGTCTCTTCAAGACTTTTCCCCTTTAATTTTTTAGCTATTTTTTTAGTATCACTCAAAGTTGATTGCACAACTTTTTCCATGCTTTGTAAAGTGGCAAAAACATCCCCATGAGATAAAACGAGGTCCGTGCCTTCAAGCTGAGAAAAAGAAGGGAAATAGGCATTATACTCAGTGCCTGGTTGAATGTTTCTTATTGAGTTTGAAACAAGTCCTAATGTTGTTTTTTTACCAATCATAAAAGCAGTAATGTTTCTTTTTCAATCGGTTCAATTGTTTCTACTTCAAAAGGCCTTTTAAATCTTGAAAGCCTACTTGTACTATGAGGATAAATGATTTTAGTATTTTGCTCGATTCCTTTTATCCCATTGAGGGGCGCTTTAGCAAAATCAAAAGGATAGGTATCTTTAAAGGAG
>JBCDJE010000002.1:0-26649 GCA_038748185.1 Bacteroidota bacterium | reverse complement strand
TTAAAATACATATTTATTCACTCCTCAAAGCTTCAATCGGGTTTCTATTAGCCGCCTTTATAGTTTGCCAGCTTACGGTAAGCAGTGTAATCAGGGTGGCTGCTCCACCTGCCGCTACAAATATCCACCAGCTAATGTCTGTCTTGTAAGCAAAGTTTCCTCTCCAATAGTTTATAACTAACCAACCTATGGGCACTGAAATGCTGAATGCAATGAGAATATTGATAAACAATCCTTTTGATAGTATTATCAGTATATTTTTAACTGAAGCCCCATTCACTTTCCGTACACCAATTTCTTTAGTTTTATTTTCTGTTATAATTAGGAACATTCCTAGCAATCCGATACAAGAAAGTATAATCGATATTACGCAGAAAATGGATCCAATTCTTGCAGTTCGCTTTTCGTTATTGTAAAGTTTATTTAGGCTATCATCAAGGAAAGAATATCTGAATGACTGATCGGGTTGATATTTGTTCCAAGTATCTTCCAAGAGCGAAATAGTACCCTGAATATCGTTGGTTTTGACGCATATCATATTATTATAGTCTTGTCCTAATTGTATAGCTAGCGGTTCAACTGCATGATGTAATGACCTATAATTGAAGTCTTGTACGATCCCTACAATCTCACCCCAATAAGCATTACAGGTTCTAAATTTTCTGCCAACAATATTTTTTCCTCCCATTTGCTTGGCCAGGGTTTCATTTACCAAAAATGCTTGTTTGTTTCTGTCAAGCGCATATTCCTTGCTAAATTCCCGCCCTTCAATAATTTCTATTCCATAAAAATTCATATAGTTGTAATCAACTATCATGTAGGGTGTAATCCAATTATCCTCCACTGGTTCATCTTCGAAGTGGATACAATTCCTCCACATAGGTCTACCCAGAGACACATTGGAAGAGGTTACGTCTTGTATCTTGCTGTGAGCCAGAAGATCTGATTTAATGTTTTCATAATTCTCCCTGATTGCTGGCCCAGACCAGAAGTTAATGATAGCTTCTTTTGCATATCCAAGTTCTTTCCCTTGCATATATAAAATCTGTTTCGCCATGTATAGAACAGAAATGATCATGATACAGGTTATAGAAAGCTGGGTTACAACGAGAATCTTCCGTAGTGTAATTCCACGTGAGCTAGCATCAATATTTCTTTTAAAAAGTGTTATAGGTTTTACCGATCCAAGAATATAAGCGGGATAAATCCCTGAAAGGATACTCAAAATCAGAATAACCGCTAACATTGCTGGAAACATCCACGGTTGATGATACATATAGTTTGATGATTCCAGAATATTCTTTGCGATTAGAATTGGATTGAATATCTCAATCATTACCAATGAAATGCAGAATGATGCAAAAAGCAGTAGAAACGATTCAAATAAATATTGTAATATAAGATTGGTTTTACTTGAGCCTATCATTTTTCTCAAACCAAACTCTTTGAATCTTTTGGAAATAGAAGCAGTAGAAAGGTTGATAAAATTAATAGTAGAAATCAGAAGGATTAAAATACCGATTACTACAAAGAGATAGACCAGCGAGATATCAGATTTTTTCCAGTTTTGCCCCCACATGGTATGTTTAGAAAAAAGGTGAATATCGCTCAAGGGCTGAATTTGAAATTCAATGGATTCTACATCATAAGGCATATATTTATTTTTATGTGCCTGTAGAGATTCGTTTAATGATATAGGATCAATATTATCGTATAGCAATAGATAGATGCTCGTGGTATGGTTAGAATCGTCACTACTCCATTCTGATTTCCTTTCTTCAATAGAGATAAACATGTCAGACTGAAAGTGTGAATTATCCGGAATGTCTTCAATCACTCCAGTAATGGTGTAAGTTTTTTTATTTTCGTATAAAATGGTCTGGCCAACTAGTGATTTACCTTCTGAAAATTTATTGGCTACCGATTCAGTGATAACAACACTTTTAGGCATTGTTAAAGCAGATTCAGCAGAACCAGTAATGAAATTGAAGGTGAATATTTTGAAGATATTGTTGTCAGTAAAGGTTACATTTTTAACTTCTACTTGCTTATCTCCTTCACCAATCCGCATAGTGCCGATATTAAGCAATCCAGTTGCAGCTTCTACACCATTCATTTCCTCCTCAAAGGTATCAATCAACCACTCGGGCATCAGGGATATATATTTTTCATCCTGACCTTTGAATGATCCTTTTTCTATCATCCGATAAATTCTATCCTTATATTCGTGAAATCCATCAAACGAAAATTCGTAATACACCCAGTTACCAATAATCATAATCGAGGCGAACCCTATTGTCATCCCCATCAAATTTATTAAGGTCGTTACCTTACTTCGATAAAAAAACCTTAGTGCCGTTTTAAAATGATATATAAACATTTTTCACTTATGTTTAAAATCTTAATTTCTCTATAATATCATCGCATATTCGCTTCATTATTGAGACTTTTGCTTTCAGTATCTATTTTACTCACTTTTCAAAGCCTCAACCGGGTTTCTACTGGCTGCCCGCCAGGTTTGCCAACTTACTGTAAGTAAAGCAATGCAAATAGCCATACCGCCTGCTGCAAGAAACATCCACCAACTGATCTCAGTTTTGTAGGCAAAATTTTCTAACCATTTTTCCATAGCAAACCAGGTAACCGGAATCGCTGCTATGAATCCAATAAATATCCACTTTACATAATTCTTGTTCAATAAAACAAGGATGTCTTTCACACCGGCACCAACTACTTTTCTAATGCCAATTTCTTTGGTGCGTTGCTCTATGGTTAACATAGAAAAACTGATAATACCTAAGCAAGAAATAGCGATAGCAACAATTGTCATTTTTGATAGTAAATTGAGTGAAGTGATTTCATAGGCATAGACCTGATTAATTTTACCATCCATAAAATCAAAAGAGAAAGGCCACTGAGGCGCTAATGCTTTCCAAACGGTTTCTAACTCAGCAATAGAAATCTGGTGATTGTCTTCTTTCAGCCTCACCAAAATATTGGGTAACCCATAAAATTCATCATTGCAAGGAAAGTAAACACTTGCCCAACTCGATTCATGCGCACTTTGATGTTGAATATCTTCAACAACACCTACTATAGTAAAAGCTTCTTCTCTTATATTGGAATATACTATTTCTTCTCCAATAATATGCTTTATTCCTAGCTCTTTGTAAGCTGTTTCATTGATGATGATACTGTTTTTGTTGAGATCAAAGTCAGGATTAAAATTATTTCCTGAAATAAACTTTGCACCTAGTAACTCAAAGAAGTTAGGAGCTACCCGAACTCTACCAGCATTTATTTTCTTTTCTTCGTCATGAATCGGATAGAATGCTCCTCCGTTATTGATATTTTCTAATGGTGAATTTCGTGCACCTGATACACTTTTTACAAAAGAATATGTAGAAATTTCATTTTGGAATTGCTGAAAACGGTTACCCATTTCCTTATCCCAGGGGTTGTCGATTACGATCAATTGTTCCTTATCAAATCCCAATGTTTTTTCCGTGATGAGTTTTATCTGCTCATATAATATAATGGAACCAATCAACATCATGATGGTAAAAGCGAATTGTACTGCTATGTTCGCACTTACTAAGGTTTGTTTACCAAAAATAGATTTTTGGCTATACCTTTTCCTCAATGAAATACTGAAAATAAAAAATATAGGATGAACAATGATCAAAAAGAAAATACTGATTAATCCTAATAAAATATAAAGTGAAAATGGAGGAGTAAAAAGTGTTTGCAGTTGTAATGACAGTTGGGTAATACCATTATACCACGGCAAAACCAGTTGAATTAGCGAAAGGGCTAAAATGGAAGCAATGCCTATGGTCACAAGGGTTTCAAAAAATATTTGTCCTACTAATTGTCCCTGATTCGCTCCAATTATTTTGTGTATTTCTAACGTTGACATTCTTTCAGATAACATGGCAGTATGCATCAATATATAGTTGATAATGCATATCAATAAGATAAAAATAGCCAATATACCTAGCCCAACAACCACTTTAATATCCCCCTTTTTTACCATATCCCATTGCACATCTGTAGAATAAAGATAAATATCTTTAAAGGGCTGTAGTATAGCTTTAGTATTATATTCCTTTTCGTAATCAGGCTTAATCTTATTGTAGATTACGGCTAACTGCTCTTCAAATTCTTTAGGATTTACTTGACTATTGAGTTGCACATAGATTCGTGTACCTCTTATATCCCAGTGTTTAAATTCACCTGGATTTATTTTTTCCCTACTGATAAAACTGGCAATTAAATCGCCTTTAAAAATGGAGTTTTCAGGAAAGCTCTTATAAATACCCCTTATTGTGAAGTAGTGTTCATTATCATAGGTTAGCGTTTCACCAATAGGATCAATTGTGCCGAAATAACTTTCAGCAAAATTGCTAGAAATAAAGATATTGAATGGTTGATTTAAATCATCATTATTTCCTTCCAATAGTTCAAAAGAAAACATGTCGAAAAAGTCAGGATCGGTAAAAAGCATGTGACTAACTGAAAGGGTCTTGGTATCTAACTTAAAAAGCGGGTCAAAATAGACTTTGGTTCGGGTAGCATGCTCCAGACCTGCTAAAGAAGAGGAGACTTCTGGTAGAAAAGTAGCAGGAAAAATGGGTTCTTTTATTTCACCATTTTTGTATTCATACAAAAATCTGTAAAGCGTATCTTTATTCGTATGAAAATTCTCATAACTCAACTCGTGTTGAATAAAATACCCTATAAGTATCGCTACAGTTAAGCCAATTGAAAGCCCAAAAGACAGCAAAAGATACTGCTTCTTCCCTCGGGTGACTACCCGCCAAGCTACTTTGAAAAAATGTTGAATCATAACAATGAGTTTTTATTTTGGTTTAAAAAAAGAAGGCTATCACAGATGATACAAGATCTATTTTCACTATTCATTTCTTAAGGTATTTATCGATTTTGTAAAGGATACTTTGATTGCATGGTAACCTACAATGAGTAAGGTGAGGAGAAGCATAAATAATCCGGATAACGCCATGTAAATAGGACTGATCGTAACTTGGTATGCAAATTCTTGCAACCAAATCTTCGTAAAAAAATAGGTAAGCGGTGCAGCGATGCAAAAAGCAATCACTACGAGCTGAGTAAAGCCGCTTGCCAGTAGTAAAATAATATTGGTTGTATGGGCACCAAAAATTTTACGAATGCCTATTTCTTTCGTGCGTTTAAATGAGGCATAGGAAGCCAAACCAAATAAACCAAGTAGTGCAATTAGGGTAGCTAATAAAGCGAAAACTACAAATAATTTACTGGAATGAAGCTCAGCCTTGTATAAGTCGTTGTACCGTTGGTCTAAAAAATTATAATCAAAAGGAGTATCCCCAGCAATTTTACTCCATTCATTTTTCATATAGCTAATGGTTTCTTGTACCTGGCTTCCTTTTATCTTTAAAAGCATGTGCTGGTGGTTCTCTTCTTCAAATTCAAGTACAAGTGGTTTAATGGGAAAGTGCAGTGATTGAAAGTGGAAATCCTCGACAGTACCAATAATGGGTCCAGGCTTCATGTTTCCATGTCTAATAATAATTTCTTGTGCGAGTGCTTCATCATTATTCCAACCTATTTCCCTCAAGGCAGTTTCGTTAAGCACATACTTATTAGGATAGTATTTAGGAGAAAGATTGGCAACCTGCTCATGTCCATTCACTAATTTAATGTCCAATGTCTCAAAAAAATCTTTGTCGACACTTAAATAATGGACTAAATGTTTTTGTTCATCCGATGTATCAATATACTCACTAGTTTCGATATTGGTAGGTAACAAGGAAGCTCCAGTAATACTGATAATGTTTGTGTTGGTAAGCAATATTTCTTTTAAAACATTGAATTTAAAATTCGGATAAGCAGTGTATACCGTCACAATATGGTCTTTATCGTAACCTAGTTTCTTATGTTGTAGATAATGTAATTGTTGATAAATGATGCCCGTACTAATCAATAAGATTAGGGAAATACTAAATTGAAACACCACCAATCCTTTTCGTAAACTTCCTTGTTGATCGAAAATACCTGCCTTTGATTTTAACGCTTTTATAGGTTGAAAAGAAGATAAAACCAATGAAGGAATGATTCCTGATAATACTCCCGTAAAAAAAGCTAATCCTACCAATGCGCCCATAACCGAAAAGTACTTATATACTTCAACATAATCGTACCCAGTTATGGAGATCATGATAGGTCTAGCAAGCTCAACTATAAAAATCGCAATAACTAAAGCAAATAATGCTACTAGAATTGATTCGGTCATGTACTGTAAAATTAGCTGCTTCTTCTGGGCACCTAAAGCCTTTTTTACTCCAATTTCTTTTGTCCTACTCAGGGCATAGGCGGTTGCTAAGTTCACATAATTGATTCCCGCAATAGTAATTACAAGAAAACCCACCAGCGCAAACAGATAAATATATCGTATGTCATTATTAGCCGCTAGTTCACCATCTAGCGCAGAATTAAGGTGTATATCAGCCAAAGGCTGTAAGGAAAAATTAAACGTAAAGTCAGGATAATGTTGTTTGGCAATTTTCAGTGTCTTTTCCAGCACTTCATTGGGATGAGTTGCTGGAAATAGCTTACTATAAGTATGAAATACCCAACAACTTCCCATGCCACAATCATCTACTTCTTTACCCCAAGGATGATTCTTCATGGGCATTAAGAGGTCAAAGTGAAAATGAGATGCTTTTGGAATGTTTTCTAAAACCCCCACTACCTCAAGTAAATGGTTATCGGATAAAACAATGGTTTTTCCTATAGGATTTTCTTCTCCAAAATATTTATTAGCTATTTCTTGGGTGAGGAGTACGGCGTTCGCTTTTTTAAATACATCTTCAGTTTTTCCCTCTTTAAGAGGAAAAGAGAATACATCGAAAAATTCTGAATCTGTATAAATAATTTCAGCATCTGTAAATACCTTATTACCAACAGTCACTTTTGAGCGATCACCCAATTGGCTCACTTGAAAAATACGGGTAGAGAATTGAATTTCAGGAATGTGGTCGAGAATTTCGGTTTTCGCTGCAGGAGCAATAGTGGATGTTCCGCCTGCTTCATCTTTTTCTACTAGTCGGTAGATTTGTTCGTAATCTTTATGGAAGGTATCATAACTTAATTCATGAGCAATCCATGAGAAAATAACAAAACCAACAGCAAGTCCTAAAGACAAACCGAATGTATTAATGCTGGTGTATAGCTTATTTCTTTTTAAGTGGCGAAGCGTAGATATGATGTAAAGCTTTAGCATAATTATACTATTAAATTACAACCAAGAAGGTATAAATAGGTAGTTACTTAGATATGCTTACATCAATGTACTTAACTTGTAACAGGTATTATGCCAAGTTATAATTACTTGATAATTAATGCTTTACCATAATCTCTACTAGCAGTTCATCATCCTTATTGTGCGCTAACGGACAAAAATGACCGTTCAAGGGCAGTTGCTAAGAAAATCAAATCCAAAGCCAATGGAATCGATACATTTATATAATTTTAACTTTTGTGAATAAATATTGAATGATTATGCTCAAAGACTTTCCTACTTTGAAAACATCAAGACTAATTTTGGATAAAATTATTGCTACTGATATCCCCAATATAGTTCAGTTTGCTGGAGATAAGAAAATTTCACAAACGACTTTGAACATTCCTTATCCTTATAATGAAGAAGATGCAATCTTCTGGATTAATCTTGCTAATCAGGGTTTTAAAGGCGAAACACGATATATCTTTGCTATTAGGCTAGCATTAAACAATGAATTCATAGGTGGGATAAGTTTGGGAATTGAAAGACGGTTTGATAGGGCAGAGTTGGGCTATTGGCTTGCTGTTCCTTTTTGGAATAAAGGTTTTATGTCTGAGGCAGCAAAACGAATAGTCAAATTTGGTTTTGAAGTATTGAACCTCAATAAGATTTTATCAACTCATATAGTTGAAAATCCTGCCTCTGGTAAAGTGATGATTAACTGTGGAATGGTAAAAGAAGGGGAATTAAGACAGCATGTAAAGAAAGAAGAAAAGTATTTTGATCTTATTCAATACAGTATCACTAAAAGTGAATATCATTCAAAATCCAATAATTAATCAAATAGAATTCCCTGAATAGTAATAAACATAAAAGAAGTAATACAAATGACTGATAAAGCATTCAATTTGATAGATTATACCGAAAATGCACTTAACAAAGAAGATTATGACAATTGTACCTTTAGCAATTGTATCTTTTCTAGTTCTGGTTTATCAGAGATTAACTTTGCTGAATGTGTATTTGAGAATTGCGATTTAAGTATGACTAAGCTTAAAAATACGGCATTTAGGGAAGTACAATTTAAGAATTGTAAACTTCTAGGCTTACGTTTCGATCAATGCAATCCATTTTTGTTTTCGATAAGTTTCGAAGATTGTGTACTTGACTTTTCCTCTTTTTACGGTCTTAATTTAAAAGATACCACCTTTAAAGCCTGTAGTCTTCAAGAAGTAGAATTTATAACCACAGATTTAACTAGAATGAGATTTTATAATTGCAATTTAGAAAGAGCGGTTTTCGAAAATACAATTTTAGAGCAGGCAGATTTTAGCACTGCCAAAAACTTTACCCTTGACCCAGAAAGAAATCGTATAAAACAAGCAAAATTCTCGATGGAAGGGGCATTGGCATTATTAAAAAAGTATGATATTGAGATTGAGCAAGAATGATACATCAAATTAGTCTTTTCCTTAGGGATAAATACTACAGTTATTCAGATTCCTTATTTTAAATACTAAACTGATATTGCAAAACCAGTAGCCATTTTCTTTCCTCCATTTTAATCCCATCAGTTTGTTCGAAAAAGATGGGACGGTTTTGAAAATTGAAGCTAAATTTTGAAGAGTGACTATTTAAATACCAATTCATTCCAATATCGAAGTATGCCATAGGATCTGCCAATCTTTTGAAATTCGCGAGCTGCAAAGTTGCATAGGGCTGGAGTTGCCCCAAATTCAAACCCTTACTAAACGGGGGCAGTTGATAACCCACTTGGAAAAGCCCAGAATACCCTGTTCCTGAAACGGGAAATGTATTACCTCTACCATTGAAAGAAACTTGCTGAGGATCAATACCATTGGTTGGATTGTTTGCTCCAAGTAGGCGAATATAATTTGGGCCGAAATCATAGCTAAAAAAAGCAGTATATACAGTAAGTGCGGTTTTATTAGCCCTATTAATAGGTAAATCTATAAAAAAATCTATAGCAACAAGTGTCATGTTATGATACAGGGTATCTACCTCATTCAAAGACCATAAAGCATCGTTTTGGAAATTGAATCCTATTCCCAAATTCAATACCTTTTTAGCACCATTATAAGTACCTACATGATAAGGAGTTCGATTACTTTCTTTCTCCCAAAATTCATATTTAACGTATCCTGAATATTGAAGCTTCACCCTGTCATCAGTAAATGCAGCAATATTTTCTATCGGTTCTAGTCTGAATGAGCGGCTATTTTGCACAGAAAGTGGCTTAATCATTACCAGACGATAGTCAAGATTAGCAATTTTTCCTTTGGCATAGAGGCTCAATTTCCTAATCAGATCGTCAGTAGCATCTAGTGTAGGAAGCGCTACGAAAGGCAGATCATAACTTAGTTGCTTAGAAGAACTAGGAGACGTATACCTCGATAAACCATCCCAAGCTGATTTTCCACCACCAATAGCCAATTGTTTAGAAAAAGTATAGTCTACATGTGCGTCGAGTAAGTCTAAGGAAGTCCCTCGAGGAGAGAGATAATTTAAATTGTTTACTCCGAGATAAAAAAGCACATACAGGTTGTCTATGGGTTGTCCTTGCAGACCTAGTCTAAACCGCCTTATGGAAACATCGCTTGTAAAGTCTCTCAACTCTCCTGCAACAGTACTACCCGGGTTATTCTGGTTAACCCTGGCCCATAGCTGAGTATAAGTACTAAACTTTATCCAATGGCTGCCTTCAGGATTTAAGTTAAGCGTGAGCGGTGGTGCATTGTTTACTGCATTCTGTGCATTTGCAACAATAGAAAAACTGTAAAGCAATCCGAATAGGAGCGTAGCTTTGATTATGATGGATACTTTCCTCATTCCAGGCGAATTAAATATTGTAGTATCACCATCCATTTTCTATTGTCCTGTTCCAAGCGATTTTGATTGGTAGTAAAGACAGGTCTGTTTTGTAAATTGAGCGAAAGTTTAGAAAGGTGTCCGCGGAAAAGTAAGTTTACCCCTATATCATAATAAAGCATCGCCTCATTTAATCGCTCAAAGTCAGAATATTGGAAGGAAAAGTAGGGTTGTAATTGCCCTTTATTCCCCAAACTACCTAAAGGTGGTAATAAATAACCTGCCTGTGTAAAGAAAGAATTACCTGTTCCAATTGCAGGAAAGGCATTACCAGCACCATTGAAGGAAGTAAAAGATTCATTTACTGCATTAGCGATGTTATTTGCTCCAATGTTGCGAATATAGTTCGGACCAAAATTGTAATTGAAATAGGCTGTATAAAATGTGATTGCTGTATTTTTTATCGAGTTGATAGGTTGG
The DNA here is from genome assembly GCA_038748185.1 of Bacteroidota bacterium. Classification (GTDB taxonomy): domain Bacteria; phylum Bacteroidota; class Bacteroidia; order Cytophagales; family Flammeovirgaceae; genus Chondrinema. Next base: position 16,058 of record JBCDJE010000002.1, on the reverse strand, counting down.
TCGAGAAAAAAATCTACTGCCCACAGCATCATATCATTATAAATTGTATCTCCATTTTGCAAGTTCCACAAGGAATTAGGAGCCGCTTCAAAGCCAATTCCTACATTCATTACTGACTTACTACCTAAATAGCTACCGTCTGAAAAAGCGATTTTATTACGCTCTCGATCTTTAAACTCCCACTTCATATAACCTGAATAAATGCTTTTAGAAGGATTATCGGCAAACTTTGCTATATTTTCTTCAGGAATAGGATCAAAATCCAGACTATTCCGTGCAGAAAAAGGTTTTGAAATTACAAATCGGTAATCTAATCTTCCAAGTTTCCCTTTAGCATATAAGCTAAGTTTTCTAATCAAATCATCGGTTTCATCGTCGGTAGGCAATGCCAAAAAAATTAAGTCATAGGCCAGTAGTTTTGAAGTATTAGGGGCTGAGTAGCGAGAAAGCCCTGTCCATGCTGTTTTTCCTCCACCTATTTCAAGCGCGGGTGAAAGCTGGTATTCTGCGTAGGCATCTAATAAATCTACCGAAGTGCCTCTTGGTGACAAATAATTGAGGTTATTGATACCTAATTGAGTATAGACAAACAGTTTTGCCGTGAGTTGTCCTTGCAAGGCTAACCTGAAGCGACGAACAGAGATATCGGTAGAGGTATTTTGGACTTCATTAAAAATTTGTGTACCCGGATTATTTCGGTTCACCCTTGCCCATAGCTGAACGTAAGTATGCATGGCTAACCATCTAGTACTATCGTTTTGCAAATACCACTTTAAAGGGCTGTTACCAAAAGGAGTTGTTGTTTGTTGTTGTGCATTTGCTATTGAAGAGTGAAACAGGAGTAGATAAATAATTCTTTTTAAACTCACGAAGCTATTTTTTGCCAATAATTTAGTCTTATTTTTTAAAGATGCGAAGTTATGCAAGCTTATAAACTATCGGAAGGATTAATGTCATTTTAAAAAGTTAAAGAAGCCTTAAAGAAGGTCATCTTTAATATAATTAAAGAGCAAGTTTAATCCTTTTTATTCTTTAACTACTTGGTGAAAGGTAAACAAAGCCAGTCAATGATTTTATCCAGTAAAAAACCAAGTATTTATCATTTAATTAAGACCTTAAGTCTTATAGTTTTGATCAGGATTTAAGTAGATAACTTAACTATGAATAAAATTTCAAAATCAGCAAATCAAACTACATTATTTCGAAAAAATCTCATGGCCTTAACTGGGCTTTTTCTCTGCCTTTTTCTAGTAGTCCACTTAGCAGGAAACCTACAATTATTGTTGCCACCAGAAGAAGCATCAGCACAGTTCAACCTCTATTCCAAATTTATGACAGGGAACCCATTGATCAAAATGGTTTCTTACTTACTGTATGCTTCAATCATAGCTCATGTTGTTTTTGCGTTGATCATCACTCTTAAAAATAGACAAGCAGCCAATAGCATATATGTCTACGATCTAAGGGGGAAAGCAAGTAACTGGTACTCACGCAATATGGGTGCTTTAGGAAGCATTATTTTATTGTTCCTCATTGTTCACATGAAAGACTTCTGGTACGAATATAAATTTGGCTCTCTCCCTTTGGATAGTGAGGGGAACAAAGATTTATACACCATTGTCATTAATTCCTTTAGTGAGTTGTGGTATGTTGCCTTGTACACAGTGTCCTTTATAGCGTTGGGTTATCATTTACTCCATGGGTTTAACAGTGCTTTTAAAACATTAGGTGCTTATCCTAGAAAGCTCTCTAGGATATTGTACTATTTATCGATAGGGTTAACATGTATACTAACACTCGGCTTTATTATTATTCCTATCGTCGTTTACTTCAAATACCACCTAACATGAAAATATCAGGAGAAATGATAGCAGAAAAAGAAGCCACTCGCAGGCTAGAGGCAAAAATTCCAAAAGGTCCTTTATCTGAGAAGTGGAGCTTATACAAAGCTACTTGCCGGTTGGTAAGTTTTAATAACAAGAAAAAGCTGGATATTATCGTAATAGGCACTGGATTAGCCGGAAGTGCAGCTGCCGCTTCCTTTGCTGAGGCGGGTTACAATGTAAAATCTTTCTGCTTCCAAGATTCACCACGTAGGGCACATTCGGTAGCTGCTCAAGGTGGTGTAAATTCAGCAAAAAACTACCAGAATGATGGAGATAATGTGTATCGCATGTTTTATGATACACTTAAAGGCGGTGACTTTAGGGCAAGAGAAGCCAATGTTTACCGATTAGCAGAATGCTCAGCTAGTTTGATAGACCAAGCAGTTGCTCAAGGTGTACCTTTCGCCAGAGAATATGGAGGATATCTTTCAAACCGCTCATTTGGTGGGGTACAGGTTAGAAGAACGTTCTATGCTCGCGGACAAACGGGACAACAACTTCTTCTGGGAGCATATTCTACATTGATGAGGCAAGTAAGTTTAGGAAAGGTGAAGCTTTATACCCGTCATGAAATGCTGGAGTTAGTAATAGTTGATGGAAAAGCCAGAGGAATTATTGCTCGAAACTTAGATACCGGAGAAATAGAACGGCATGGAGCACATGCAGTAGTTTTCGCTACGGGTGGTTTTGGGAAAATATTCTACTTATCTACATTGGCAATGGGATGCAATGGTTCAGCAATTTGGCGAGCGCATAAAAAAGGCGCTTTGATGGCAAGCCCTAGTTGGACACAAATCCATCCTACTTCTTTGCCTCAATCAGGCGAACATCAGTCTAAGCTGACGCTGATGTCAGAATCTTTAAGAAATGATGGTAGAATATGGGTACCCAAGAAGAAAGATGATCGCCGACCTCCCAATGAAATCCCCGAAGAGGAAAGGGATTACTATCTGGAAAGAAGATATCCGGCATTTGGTAATTTAGCTCCCAGAGATATTTCTTCCAGGGCAGCAAAGGAGAGAATTGATGCAGGTCATGGAGTTGGTTCCATGAAAAATGCGGTTTACCTTGATTTTAAAACAGCGATTGCTGAATACGGAGAAAGTACCATAAAAGAGCGGTATGGTAATCTTTTTAGAATGTATCAAAAAATTACCGGAATAAATGCCTATAAAGAACCTATGAAAATAAGCCCGGCAGCACACTTTTCGATGGGTGGGCTTTGGGTAGATTATGAATTAGGTACTACCATACCGGGTTTATACGCTTTAGGGGAATGTAATTTTTCAGATCATGGAGCTAATCGACTAGGTGCCAATTCCTTACTACAAGCATGTGTAGACGGATATTTTATTATACCCTATACTATTGGAAATTACTTGGCAGATGAAATTGAAACCGGCGCGATAGATACGAATCATCCGGCATTTGAAGAAGCAGAAAATGCAGCAAATGATATGTTGCAAAAGCTTACATCCATTAACGGAAACAAAACAGTAGACTATTTCCATAAACGACTAGGAAAGCTCATCTGGGATTATTGTGGGGTTACACGCAATGAAGTTGGTTTAAAAAAGGCGATAGAAAGTATAAAGACGCTAAGAAAAGAATTTTGGAATGAGCTAAAAGTTCCCGGTACGCCCTCAGAGATCAATTCAGAATTGGAAAAAGCAGGAAGAGTAGCTGACTATTTAGAATTTGGCGAACTGATGTGTCATGATGCCCTTCAGAGGAACGAATCGTGTGGGGCACACTTTCGGGAAGAATACCAAACTGAAGATGGAGAGGCTTTGAGAGATGATGAAAATTTTTGTTTTATTTCATGTTGGGAGCACGGAGGAGCGGATCAAAACCCGAAATTGCATAAAGAAAATCTAAAATTTGAGGAAACGAAACTGATTACAAGAAACTATAAGAAGTGAATTATTTAGTGGGAGTTCAAAATTTTTCTGATAATACTTAACAGATAATAAAATTAAGATGAAGATAAAACTTAAAATTTGGAGACAACTTAATGTCGATACCAAAGGTAAAATAGTTGATTATGAATTAGATGGGGTGGAGGAAGATATGTCTTTCTTGGAGATGCTGGATTATTTGAATGAAAAATTAATTTTAAAAGGTGATAGACCCATAGAGTTCGATCACGATTGTAGAGAAGGGATTTGCGGTACTTGCGGATTGTTTATCAACGGACGTGCTCATGGACCTTTGGAAGGGACGAGTACTTGTCAGTTGCATATGCGTAGCTTTTCTGATGGAGATACGATTTATATTGAGCCTTTTCGGGGTGGGGCGTTCAACGTAATCAGAGATTTAAAAATCGATCGCTCAGCTTTTGATCGTATTATTACTGCCGGAGGTTTTATTTCTACTCCTGTGGGAGATGCTCCTGAAGCTAATGCTATTCCTATTACTCACGATGAAGCAGAATCAGCTTTTGATTCAGCCGCCTGTATAGGTTGTGGTGCTTGTGTAGCAACTTGTAAGAATGGAAGCGCTGCTTTATTCACTTCCGCTAAAATTACCCATTTGGCGAAATTACCACAGGGTAGGGCAGAAGCGAGGCAACGGGTACTCAAAATGGTAGCACAGATGGACGAAGAAGGCTTTGGACACTGTTCCAATACAGAAGCTTGCCAGGTTGAATGTCCACAAGAAGTTTCTGTTTCAAATATTGATCGTATGAACTGGGAGTATAATAAAGCTAAGCTTCAGTCTTGAGGTTTTTGTAAGTATCTATTTTAAGATACAACTAAGTAATTTTACAAGAAATCACCGTACTATTAAAACTTAATTAGTTATTGAATATCAATAGATAGTTTGTTTCTAATTGTTGGGATTCCGTGATAAATATCAGAATTTAATCTATTTTCCGATACATTACATCAGTTCTTATTACATATTTAACACCACTAATTACAAAACAACCTTCGTGTTTTTGCTCATGAATAAAGCACAAAGCAGTTCCAGTTTTAGGTTTAATAGTAATTTCATCAAATTTAGTTTCTCCACCTTTAAAATCTTCATTCAGGTAGATCATAAAAGTTATTCTGCTTTCTTCGTTTTCATTGATTTTAAACCTTCCATCAATGTGTCTTTTAAATCTTTTGAGGTATATTTATAGAATCTGAATCGCTTATTTAATCCTGTAGCTAAATTCTTTTCAATCTTTTCTGGGCAAAAACTTTTAAGCTTTAACCAGTAGTCGTTTGCAAGATTTCCATCTTCGTACATTAAGCGCAAGTTATTTCTAAGTCCTTTCATCATTTTCGCTCCACTTTGAAAGCTAACTTTTGCTTCATCGTAACCTTTATTTTCGCTAAGGATAATAAGATCTTTACATTCTTTTTCTGATAGAAAGAAATCTATTGTCCAAATGGTTTCACTTTGTTGATGCAATCTCATTTCTTCCATGGTACTATAACATTATTAACTGTACAATACTAACTTTTCTACTCTTTGTCTTTTTAAAAACCTTTAATCCTTAAAGCAACATTAGCTCTTTCCTAAAACAAATCTATTTAGTAATGATAAAAAAATCACAGTATATAAAGTAACTAAGCATTTTTAGTCTCTGCGATATCTTTGCCATGAATAAGTTTTTTCCGCTTGTAAATTCCAATGGCATAGGCAATAAGTAGTGGAATAGATAAGATGATTGAAATACTAGTAAGTACTAAAAGTACGATGTATGATCCATCATGGGGTGATGGATTTCTAATTCCGCCCATCACCTGAAAAACTACTCTATGCAAATTTAATACGGTTAATACCGAAATAATAAGGCATATAGGCATTAAGGTTACAGTTAAAATGTTACCTGTACTTAACTGAGTGAAATGTTTGAGGAAATAATATAACAGTCCAAGCCTCCAAGCAGCAACTATTGCCAGAAACCAAACATTAATTGTATTTGCTATTTCAATGGAAAAATACCTCTCAACAGGAATGGCATAAAATATTGCGGGAAATGAAGTAAGACTGATAAAAGTTAATACCGTGAAATATTTCCAATCTGCTACTTTAAAGGGAATGAGAATAAGCCAAATAAAAAAGGCAAGTAAAAAGATATAGATTACTGAACCGAAGCCCAAATACTGAAGTAAACTAGCTTTTGAATCATCCCAATAGCGCCCCATGCCAACTACCCAAGTACCTATGAGTCCGGCAATAAAATGTTGGCTATTAAATTGTAACATCTCATCCCTTGTTAACTTAAAAGTTAAAAGCCTTATAGTTGTATTAAATAAATCCATGAGATAATGTCTTTTTATTTTTTAGTACTTGCTTGAATTTGCGTTTTCGGTCTTTTACAGCATCAACTGAATAAATAGATGCCATCAGCTCCTGAAAATTATTTTCTAATTCTTCCACTGAAAAATGCTTGGGGATGAAGTTTACATCGAATAGCGTGTATTTATCCCACTGATTATCAAGTAGCAACCTGTTTTCTTTTTTTAACTGCTTGTACAAATCTGTTCCCGGGAATGGTGTCAATAAAGTTATTTGTACTTCTGATAGATTGCTTTCTTTTACGAATGCTTCGGTTTCTTTAAATGTATCTTTTGTGTCACTGTCAAAACCCAAAATAAAGCAACCATTTACGGAGATGCCATAAGATTGAATTTTGTCTATTGCTTTTAAATAGTTATCGAACTGTTTGTATTTCCAATCATTTCTATCAATTCCTTTTAACCCATTAGCTGTTGATGTCTCAAAGCCAATTAATACTTGAATACAGTTTGTTTTTGCCAGTAGTTCTAATAGTTCTTCATCGTAAGCAACAGAGATATCTGTTTCGGTGAACCATTTCATTTTATAATTGCTAAAAAGTTTTAATAATGCTTTTGACCAAGATTTATCAACAAAAGTATTATCATCTGCTAGCTCAATAAAAGGGCTTTCCCATACTTCAAATATTTTATTGAGTTCTCTTTCTACTTGAGCAATAGGTTTCTTTTTATAAGCACTTATTGTTCTTGAAGCTGCACAAAAACTACAATGTAGTGGGCATCCCCTTGTTGTTTGGATAGTTAATCGATTGTATTTTGAAATATCCAATAACTCGTATTTTGGTATTTTTGCATCTTTCAAATGAAAGGTGTATTTCGAGTTTGATAAGGAACTATAGAAGGGTTTTAGTGTATTATTTTCATAATCTGAAAGTAGGGCTTCCCAAATAGTTTCTCCTTCACCTTGAATCACACAATCGGCAATATTCATAGCTTCTTCTGGTAAAGCTGAAACATGAAGCCCACCTATTGCAATGGTAATCTTTTGGGCTTTCAATCTTTTTGCTAAAGTATAAGTTTCATTAATTCGAGCAGTTAAAGATGAGAATGCCACTATATCAGGTCTCTTTGCTATTATTTCATTGATGTCTTCCTCAGTATACTGGTCTAACTCTTTATAGACTACTTGCCAATTTTCAGGTGTATGAGCAGCAAGTGTCAATAACCCTAAACTCGGAAGGCTGGCAATTACCTTACTCCGTTCAATAAATCCGGGAAGGGTTAAACCTAGTTCAAAGAGCCTTTTATTATAGACCCTTACACCACTCATAGAGATTAGTATTACCTTATATTGCTTTAACATTTTTACTGTAAAAACGAATTGTCCATTTCTTCAACTAAAACTTAATCAATGAATATCCATCCATTTGGTAAACAGTAATTACTGTCATTGCAGATAGTGCCAATTTTACTTCAGACCTCAGCTCGCTTTTATCAAAGCCAGCGTAAGCAGCTGATTGTCCACAGATAAACATCTGTACTCCTTCTTTTGATAAAGATTCGATAAGTTTACCATTAGGGTTTTTAACCCCAAATCTTTTTTGATAAGCTTTATCTGAAAGCGCATCTTTACTTGAACCTCCATGGAGTACAAAAGCTAAGCGAATATTTTCTTTGGGAATGCCCTTTCTAACATGCATATTGTAGTAGCGATGCAGACTTGATATTAATGGATTCTGCTTACTCAGATCATCTTGTTTCCGATCAATATCGAATATGGCAGATAGCTTAGTAGATATTTCTGGTATAAAATCCGCATCCGAAACATCATACACAGCGCCTATATTATTGAAAACTGGTCCGGGTTTTGGGTTATTACCTTGAGCAGAAACTACCATATTAGCTACCAAGGTTAATGTAGCTAGCATTATATATTTCTTTTGCATAATGGATTACATGTTTTTACTATTGAACAAAAGTCTGTTTGCATGAACTTCTTTTTTAAGAAAAGCAATCAATACTCACTTACTAAGTTTTGTAGCAGATTAAGCTAAAGTTATGCATTGACCACAATTTTTGCTAATGTAAAAGTTTTCAATCTTATGTAATACATTTATCTTTTCTTTTAGCAAAGAATGTATACTTTAAAAAAGTAGCTGTTCTTTGGAAGAAGCTATCCATTGAAATCTAAGTTAGTTAAAGCCAGCTTGCGAAGGATCGTAAGATGAAGTATTTCATTGGATAATTTTCTAAAAGGGGGTTTAAATTCCCTATTTTCCTTAGAAGATAAAGGCAGACAAATCACCCAACCTCTTGATTCTGGCTCTCTATCAATTATGGTTAATTCCTCAACTTTTAGTATCCCAATTTCCTTAGGAATTTTTTCTAATTTGTATTCTTCTAAAATGATTGCTACTTTTTTTTGTGTTTACAGCTTTTCAAATAGCATTTCAGTTTCTGGTTCACACACTAGCATTAAAAAGAAAGTCAACAAACTAGCAGGGAATTCTGTACATAATCCATAAATTTTAATTTGCACCTGTAATACCTATGAAACTCTGAAATTATGCAGGCAATTACATTATTATACTTTACTAAGTAATAGGTAGATCATAGCAGCAATCGACGAACCTAAAATAGGACCAAAAACAGGTACCCAACTATACCCCCAGTTGCTAGAGCCTTTATTGGGAATGGGTAAAATTGCATGCATGATGCGAGGTATTAGATCTCGAACAGGATTTATAGCATAACCCGTAGTACCTCCTAATCCAATGCCTATTACAACAACTAGTAAAGCCACTGGTAATGCTCCAACTGAACCTAAACCCATCTTCACATCATTCATTTCTGCAGTTGTAAATTCAGGATTAGTAAAGTAAAGTATAACAAACATGAGTACGAAAGTACCTGTAACTTCATTTATAAAATTAATAGGGATATTTTTAATAGCAGGCCCGGTAGAAAACACCCCTAACTTTACCCCTGAGTCAGTAGTCTGGCTGAAATAATCTTTATAATTTAACCATACTAAAAACACTCCGATAGCGCCTCCAATAGCCTGTGCTGAAATAAATAGGAATACATCATTCCATGGGAAAGACCCTGCTACTGCTAAGCCAATTGTCACAGCAGGATTTAAATGCGCTCCACTGTAGGGACCTGCTACCACTACACCCGAAAAAACACTAAGACCCCAACCAATGCTTATCAAAAGCCAACCTCCGGAATTTCCATAAGTTTTATTTAAACTTACATTGGCATTAGTACCAATACCCAGTAGTAAGAGGATGAGTGTTCCGAACAATTCGGCGAAAAAAGGTGTCATGTGTTTGGCTTATGTATTATTAGTAAAATTTAGATTTATATTAATTTTCTTCAAGAATATAACCTTTGGCTAGTTTTTTAAAATCGCTTATTTGTTGCTCAACCCAATGGGCATCTTTACCTAGTTCATTTGCCATTAATTGGGCTACTTCAGGAACCATTTCCATACTTGCCCGAGCATCTAGGAATAAAGCTCTTACTCTTCTTGCTAAAACATCTTCTACTGTTCTAGCCATTTCCTCTCTTGCTGCCCATACTACCTCTGCTTTAGTGAAATTTAAATTAGGATGGAGTTGCTCACCTAACTCAGGCATTTTGTCTACCATCTTTAAAATGCGTAGCCTATCGCTGCCATAGAAACGTAGCGGATCATCGCTATCAACATTTTTAACATACCCATGAATGGGCATATTTTTAGTAACACATGGTCGCTCATCAAGTCCGGCAACCATAGAAGCTTTATCAATAGTATCTTCTCCCATTTTCCGATAAGTAGTCCATTTGCCACCAGTAATAGTTACTAACCCCGAAAGTGATACAGCTATTTTGTGATTCCGAGAAATCTCTTTAGTGCTTTTTCCTTCACCTTCCGGCGCAGCTAGTGGTCTTAATCCGGCAAAAATGCTCAATACATCTTTTCTGGAAGGTGCTTTGCTCAGGTATTTTCCGGCAGTTTCTAAAATAAAATTGATTTCTGCTTCTAATGCTCGTGGTTCTAAGGAGGCTTCATCTACCAAAGTATCTGTTGTACCAACTACTACTTTTCCGTGCCAAGGAACAGCAAATAAAACTCGACCATCTTTGGTTTTAGGGATCATAATAGCCGAATTGCCTCTTAGAAAGGACTTATCCAATACCACATGAACGCCTTGACTGGGTACCGTTGTTTTGGGAGAGCCAGGATCATCCATTTGTATAATATCATCTACAAATACACCGGTTGCATTAATAACCGCTTTGGCATGAATGGAATATTCTTTTCCACTCTCTTGGTCAATCATTTTTATCCCACTCACTAATTGCTCTTCATTTTTGATAATACCTGTAACTTTAGCGTAATTAAGGATGACACCATTATTTGTAGCAATAGTTTGTGCCAAATTCACAGCAAGTCGAGCATCATCGAATTGTCCATCGTAGTAAATCACACCTCCTCGTAGTCCTTTTTCTTTAAGATTAGGTATGGCTTTTAAAGTAGCTTCTTTACTAATACTTTCAGAAGGACCTAAACCTAATTTACCAGCCATCATATCGTACACCTTCATCCCAACGGTGTAAAAAGGACCATCCCACCATTCATAATTAGGAATAATAAAATCTTGATTTCTCACCAAATGAGGAGCATTTTGTCGCAATAATCCACGTTCATACAATGCTTCTAATACCAACGAAATATCTCCTTGTGCTAAATATCGTACTCCACCATGTACAAGTTTGGTACTTCTGCTAGATGTGCCCTTAGCAAAATCTGCTTGTTCGAGTAGCAATGTTTTATATCCTCTTGTTGTAGCTTCTAAAGCAGCACCCAAACCACTCGCACCTCCACCAATTACAACTATGTCCCACTTATCTTTGGCTTGTGCTTTTAGCCTTTTCAGCATTATTTTCCTATTCATAAAGCATCAATTTTTTATCAAATTTTCATAACCAGTTTGAGGCGCGTGTTACTGCTTTACGCCAAGTTGTGTATAAATCATCGCGTTGTTCTGTATCCATGTTGGGTTCAAATAATTTGTCTTTTTGCCATTGCTGTTTTAGAGTGTCAAGCTGCCAATAACCTACTGCCAACCCTGCTAAATAAGCTGCTCCCAAAGCTGTAGTTTCAAATACTTCAGGTCTTACAACATTCACGTCCAAAATATCTGCCTGAAATTGCATAAGGGTATTATTTACACAAGCTCCTCCATCTACCCGTAATTCTTGAATAGGGATTTGAGCATCGGCGAGCATGGCATTCATAACATCCTTTGTTTGGTAACAAATGGCTTCTAGTGCTGCTCGGGCTATATGTCCTTTGGTAGTGCCTCTCGTAATACCTATGATAGTTCCTCTTGCATATTGATCCCAGTGTGGTGCGCCAAGTCCTGCAAAAGCCGGTACCAAATAAACCCCTCCATTATCTTCTACAGTATTGGCTAGTGCCTCAGTTTCTGCAGCATTTTTTACAAAATCCAATTCATCGCGCAGCCATTGTACCACGGCTCCTCCTATGAAAATACTTCCTTCTAACGCATAAGTTGTCTCACCATTAATCTGCCAAGCAATAGTAGAAAGCAGATTATTTTCAGATGTAACAGGTTTATTGCCTGTATTGGTTACGATAAAGCAACCGGTACCATAAGTATTTTTAACCATACCGGGTTCTATTGCCATTTGCCCAAAGAGTCCTGCTTGTTGGTCACCGGCGATACCTGCAATTGGAATTCCTAAACTACTTTCTCCATATATTTCACTTGATGATTTTACTTCAGGGAGTAAACTTGACGGAATATCCAGCATCTTAAGTAAATCTTCATCCCATGTTAATGTATGAATATTAAACAACATGGTTCTACTGGCATTGGTAACATCTGTTATATGCAAAGCTCCTTTAGTTAGTTGCCAAATTAACCAAGAATCTACTGTACCGAATGCAAGTTTCCCTGCCGCAGCTTTTTCTCTAGCACCTGATACATTATCGAGTACCCACTTTATTTTAGTCCCTGAAAAATAAGCATCAATCACCAATCCTGTTTTTGCTTTTACTTGCTCGGCATAGCCTGCATCTTTTAATTGGTCGCATGTGCTAGCTGTTCTGCGATCTTGCCACACAATTGCATTGTAAATAGGTTCACCACTTTCTCTATCCCATATAATAGTAGTTTCGCGTTGGTTAGTAATGCCGAGTGCAGCTATAGCTGAAGCTCCTCCTTCAGATGCCGATAGTATTTCTGAAGTTACATCATGTTGCGAATTCCATATTTCCATAGGATCGTGTTCCACCCAACCCGGTTGTGGGAAAATTTGTCGGAATTCTTTTTGGGCGGTAGCTTGTATCTTTCCAGCTTGATCGAATAGAATTGCTCTTGAACTGGTTGTTCCTTGGTCGAGTGCTAAAATATATTGGCTCATAAATTATTTTCATTAATCACTAAATCTATGATAAAAAAATATTAATTATCACAGAAACCCAAATTATGTAGAATAGGGCAGAATTTCAATTTTTCATAGATCAAAAGGGAAGAACAAAGATTTTAGTTATTTCTTAGAATTTCATTTTAGTTGATAGCAGATGTGGTGATTTGACTGTATTTAAATACAGCAAATGGAAAAGAAGATAAAATTTCAATGAAGAATTGTTTATTGTTGAGTTATGAAGTCGTTTGTTGAACTGTTTATAAAAGATGGAGCTACATGATTTTACTTGAAAGGATTTTATAAAGCTCGTATTTGCTAAGACTGGGCCTGAAGTACGGCTGTAAGCGCAGTTACAAGCAATCTCTTACTCGCTAACTACTGCGTCGGCAGTCCGATTCTTCGCTATCGCTCGTCGTAATTGCAGCAACTGTTGTGGCTGCCACCACAGTGACATTGGTTGATTCTTTTTATCAAGTAATTTCATAAAGAGACAGATGTTTACAGTAGCTCCAATATATTAACGATACACATTTTCTATTTTGATGGTGTATATCAGATTTAGGATAACATGTAGTGAAAATTAAAGCACTGATGCCCAAACTCAATAAAAAAAATACACTTTCAATTGATATGCTGTAAATAATTCTTTAAATAGTACTATTATTTGATGATAATCAGGTACATAGTAAATATGATTAACACAATATTAAAACTAACATAAACCTATGGGTAGCATCGGTGAAGGTATCGGCTTGAATGCAATTGATTTTACAATCATTATTGTTTACTTAGTCGGAATTGTATTTTACGGCATTAAAAAGGGTAAACAACAAAGTTCAGAAGATTATTTTCTTGCAGGTAGAAACATGACTTGGCCCATTGTGGGTATATCACTTTTTGCTGCTAATATAGGTAGTAATACCCTTATTGGACTCACCGCTGATGCCTACCAAGGCAATGTAGCCGTTTACAATTATGAGTGGATGGCAGCCGTTGTATTGGTTTTCTTTGCTATTTTCTTTCTTCCATTCTACTTGCGTTCCAAAGTATATACTATGCCAGAATTTATGGAAAGGCGCTACGATGTGCGCTCCAGGTATTTGTTTTCAGGCATTACTATTGTCGGTAATGTGATTATCGATACAGCTTCTGGTCTATATGCAGGTAACTTGATTTTGAAAATTATATTTCCAAATGTCGAGTCTTGGATAATCATCTCATTTCTTGCTTTTGCTGCCGCCGCTTATACAATTCCAGGGGGGCTTTCTTCAGTAGTACATACCGAAGTAATACAAGCAGCGCTCTTGATATTTGCTTCTATGCTTCTTACTTATTTTTGTTTTCAGGAAGTAGGAGGCTGGCAAGGTATGATTGAAGGTTTAAATGCCATGAGGGAAAGTGGTACTATTTCAAAAACACCTGATGAAATTATGAGCTTGGTAAGACCAGCCGATGACCCTCACCTACCTTGGACGGGCTTGGTATTAGGCGTTCCACTATTGGGTTTCTACTTTTGGGCAAATAACCAGTTTATGGTGCAGCGAGTACTTTCTGCCAAGGATTTAGACCATGGCAGATGGGGGGCACTATTCGCCGGATTATTAAAATTACCTGTACTTTTTATTATGGTGATCCCCGGAGTAGTTGCTATTGTACTTTTTAGCGACCTTGATATATCTTTTATCAACTATTATTTCGCAAAAGATGGGCAACAAGTACTTTGCACTAGCTTAGAAGATTGCCCTAATATGACTTATCCTGTGCTAATATACAAATTATTGCCCACCGGCATATTAGGATTAGTGATAGCCGGTTTGCTTGCGGCTATGTCGTCTAGTATTTCAGCAACGCTCAATTCTGCTTCTACACTTATTACAATGGACTTTGTGTCAAAGCAAAAGCCGGAAATGGACAGTAAAGCGCTTGTAAGAGTAGGGCAGATCGCTACAGTTATACTAGTTTTATTAGCTGCAGCCTGGTCTCCTCAAATTGAGTCATTTACTTCATTATGGCAGTATTTGCAACAAGTTTTAGGGTATATTGCTCCTCCCATTGTTGCAGCTTTTTTAGTTGGCCTATTTTATAGAAGGGCAAATGGTAACGGGGCTTTTTATAGCTTTTTAATTGGTTACGGGCTTGTTATGTTTTTTGTGATTATTAGAAATATAGGTGAAACACCTCCCGAGTGGACTAATATCCAGTTTTTGTTACAAGTACCTATATTATTAGTGATTTGTGTAACTATAAATATAGTAATTAGTAACCTTACTCCACCTCCAACTTTAGAAAAAACCAAAGGACTTATATGGACAAAAGCCGTTTATGATGCAGAAACCAAAGAGCTTGCAGGACTGCCTTGGCAAAAAAATTATCGCATACTTTCAGTAATTTTACTAGTAGCTACTGCATTTATTGTAATCTGGTATTGGTAAGAGAGAGAGTTCGCGAATTCTATTCTATAACTCTGAAAACAAGACATATATTAAAATTAAGAATGCTATCATAATTAAGATAAAAGAATACTAAACAAGATTAAGCTTAATTCATAAGTGTACTAAGCTCTGCAAGAAAGGATATACTTATATCTCATAAAAATCTATCTCAAAAATGTATTTCTGCATAATTGTTAGGTTAAACGCATGAAAAAAACCTCATACAATTTTCACGATAAAAAAAGCACTTAAGTTATGATAGTTTGAAGTGATAGCTTAAATAGTCTCCTTATCAATCTTCCTGACTTGCTCATAGAACAACTGTTTCAAATCGCCAATAGAATCAAAGACTCTCCTTTTGAAATAATTTTTGAGGTGCTTCCATATCTGCTCACAAGAATTGAGCTTCCAGTGAAACTGTCTGGGGGTATACGGAGATATCGTTAAAAAATGTATGCTTTTGGGAAGTGCAATGCCCAATGTGGAGTGAGATGCAGCATTCCATACTGGGCGTTGTTGATAATGAAGCACTTATTAATAGCAAACTATTTATCTGTAAGGAACATAGAACATATGAACTTCGACGATGTGAAATGTTTTATAAAGGGCAAAGACCTCATCAAGGCCTACACATGATGAGACTATGTAGAAAGACATGAAAACAGCATTTTTACCGAACCTCAAAAATACTATTAAGTTGATGGATCGATTCAATTATGATCTACACTTTTTCGTACCAACTAATGCAACATATTCATATTATTGATCTTTGATGTGAAGGTTAATTTTTAATGAACGACCATAAGTTATGACGACCTTTTTCTTTATGTAATTTGTTATGAAGGAGCCCTGTAATGGAAAAAAGAGTAGGATAGTTTTTGCTTATACTCAAAGCTCCCCCTTGTTTGATACGGTTGCCTTAGCATAGAACCACGATAAAAGATAATCTTATTGAAATTCACAAAATATAGTACATTATTTTAAGTAAATAGCTTCACAGTCCTCTTCAAATCTTATACAGTGTTATTGCTTTGATTTACTGGTTATTCACCGTTTTTCGC
>JBCDJE010000001.1:0-27115 GCA_038748185.1 Bacteroidota bacterium | reverse complement strand
CAAAATGTAATTTTTGTAGTTGGTGACGATCATAGCTACACTACTTTAGGTGCTTATGGGAATAAACTCATAAACACGCCAAACATGGATAGGTTAGCACAGGAGGGTCTATTATTTCAGCATGCCTATGCCAATGCTCCTATTTGCAGCGCTTCTCGTCAGTCGATGTTAACTGGTAAATATCCTCATACACCTGGAGTAAATCTATTATTTACTCCTTTTCCTGACAATGGAAATATAACCATTGCAGAAGTGTTGAGAGAGGAAGGTTTTGAAACAGCCATTATAGGGAAAAATCACTTCAACCATTTCATTTATAACTCGCTTTATGTAGAAGGCACACCCGATCATGGATTTAACCAAACCATCAGTAAAAGTGATTATAAAAAACATCTTAAAAGCTATCCTCCTGATCCAATTCCAGAAAACATTAAAACTAGGAGTACCGAAAAGCCTGAAAAGGTCACTACAAGTTGGTTAAAAAATGCGGCTATGCTACCTGCCCATACATTCGATAAAGATAGTGAGGGCACTTTTTTTGCAAACAAAGCCACTGAATTTATCACCACTAATAAAAACAAAAGATTTTGCTTGTGGCTAGCCTTTCATGAACCACATGCTCCATTTCATTTCCCAATCGAGTATACAGGAAAATATGACCCGAATAGCCTGCCCTTACCGCAAGGCAGCCCTGAAGATGACCGATGGATCCCGGAACAATTTAAAGATTTATCAGAGACGGAGCGTAGAGGAATTATTGCTTCTTATTATACTTCGGTTGAATACATGGATAAAAATTTGGGCTTAGTATTAGATGCTGTTGAAGCCAACGGAATTAAAGAAAATACACTTATTATTTATGTATCTGATCAAGGATATTTACTCAACGATCATAAAAGATTTGAAAAACATACCTTCTGGAAAGAATCTATAAAATCTCCAATGATTATTAGTGGCGGAGATAAACTTCTTCAAAATAAGCAAACAACTGCTTTGGTAGAACTCATTGACATGGTACCTACAACCCTCGATTTACTAGGGTTTACAACACATGTTGAAATGCAAGGAAAAAGTTTTGCTACTTTGTTACAAGATAATTCCATTAACCAGCATAAAGATTTTGTGTTTGCCGAATATTTGAATGATAACAAAATGATGGTTGCTAATAACGATTGGAAATACGTCTTGACTTCAGGAAAACGTGATTTGGATTTGGGATATGAAACAGGAAAAGGTCCTTCAGGTATCTATCATAAATTGTATGATTTGAACAAGGATGAAGAGGAAACTACCAATCTGGCATTTCAATCTGATAAACAAGCTTTGGTAAAAACTATGCAAGAAAAAATGTTAACCTATTTTATGGAAACGCATCCTGATGCCAATCGCTGCCCAAATGAGCTTAATTTAATAGGAAAACTCATCTGGTTCAGCGAACCCAGAGATATAGGTGGAGAATATACTGACAAACCCTATCGCATCTTTTATAATGAAGCTTTTGAGGAGGTAGATTAATCAATTTATATCCGTTTTTACTGACTATGTTCCATATTGCCAATGATAGAGATGAAAACTGACACTTCTGGTAGTCATGTCGAAGCACCAAGGGCGAGACATCTCCCACATATTAGCCATCTCATAGGAAAGAGACCTCTCCTCACAGTAGAGATGACGGGGGAAAGGCGCTTGAAAATAATACCGATAGATACCTGGGTCAAGTTTTTTACGTGGTAAATGTCCTACTGAATATCGAAAAATAATATTTTTCAGCAATAAAAATTAAAGCTTACAGTAAGAAGATAATTTTATAACTTCGTATAAATACAAGCTTATAACAAAGCAGAAATGAGCAAAATAAAAATAAAATACTTTGGTCCTATAAAAGATAATGATGGTTGGATAGACATTAAAAAAGTTACGGTTTTTATAGGCGATCAAGGTTCTGGGAAAAGTACTGTAGCCAAACTTATTTCTATTTTTAGTTGGATTGAAAAAGTATTAACACGGGGAGATTATGAGGAAAAATGGTTTACAAGGGGTAAAAAATTCAGGAATGAGCTTTGTACTTATCATGGCATTGAAAATTACTTTATATCAGATAAAAGTGGTGAAATCACTTACATAGCTTATCAGGGAGATGCATATTACATAGAATACAGAGAAGGGCAACTATCGATAAAAGAAAATGGTTAAAGTAACTATCAGCTCCCTCAGATAATGTATGTACCGGCTGAAAGAAGTTTTATCAGTGCCATAAAAAATCTGTATCAAGTAAAGCTTGGTAATAAGTCTTTAGTAACTTTTCATGAAGAATTTGAAAATGCAAAAAAGAAAATTTCTCCGAAAGGGTTGAGATTTCCTATAAATGATGTTTCTGTAGAACATGACAGATTAAACGATATAGTAAATTTAAAAGGTGAAGATTATAAGATTAGACTTACTGAAGCTTCTAGTGGCTTTCTTTCAAGTGTTCCCTTATTTTTAGTATCATGGTACTTATCAGAAGCGGTCGAAAAAAATGACGAATCTTTAGTCGGAAGTTTTGAAACGCAAAGATTTAAGAAAGATGTAAAAGAAATTTGGGAAAATGAAAGTCTCACTAATGATCAAAGAAGAGCCGCTTTATCGGTATTGTCATCTCGATTCAAAAAAACAGCTTTCATCAATATTGTTGAAGAGCCTGAATTAAATCTTTTCCCAAGTTCCCAGCGATCATTATTGAACAGTTTGCTAAAACTAAACAATGCCAAAAGAGGTACTAATGATAACAAATTAATTATGACTACGCATAGTCCATATATCATCAATTACCTCAGTATTGCCATACAAGGTTTTCAACTTCATACAAAACTCAATAAACAAGCTAAACTATCCTCTTCTGAGACTTTTAAAAATCACTTTATAAAATTTGAGGAAATCGTTCCTGAAAAATCCGCCATATCCCCAAATGAAGTAGCCGTATATCAATTGGACGAAAAAACTGGTAGTATCTCGCTACTGGAAGATTACGAAGGAATTCCTTCAGATAGTAATTATCTTAATCAAGGACTAAATGATGCTAATAAACTATTTGATGAACTGCTTGATATTGAAGAAACAATATGAAGATAGCGTTCTTTGATACTAGTTGTAGGGAAGCTCCTAGAGTTGATGAATTATTTGGACTTTGCGATGATACAAGCAATAATGAAAAAGCCTACACTGATATTCATACGAAAGAGGATTGGATTGCTGTAGTGATTAATAAAAATAAGCGAGAAATTACTTTTACTGCAATCGATCATTGTATTGTAGCAAAGAAAAAAAACTCGCATGATGATGAAAGTACTTGTGATGGGATGTTAACCTTCTCAGAAAATCTCTATTTAGCAGAATTAAAAAAACGTGGATCAGGAAGGTGGAAAAAGAAGGGAGTATCGCAATTAGAGAATACTATCAAATTGCTGATGAATAATTCCGACCTTAAAGATTTCAAGTTTAAAAAAGCTTATGTTTGTAATAGTAAATCTCCTAATTTTATAGTAATTCAAAATGAATTAAAGTTGCGCTTTTTTAAGATGTATGGTTTCAGGTTACATATAGAAGCCATTATTCATATTAACTAAATGACTTGAAAGAATTCTTTATTTGTTAATTTTTTAGATTTCCACAAATTAATTCTTTTATCGAAAAAACCTTTATTTTAAATAGGTGATATCTCTATAAAGTACCTTGGAATAAATTATCTGGTCTATTGTATACAAAATAACATTGCTGAAAACTTAATCAAAGCAAGAGAAAAACTTTATATCCTATTTAGTAAAGAATTGCCCAATCCTGAAGTCGAAGCAGCAATGCAAGAGGAAGAGCGAAAGAGGTTAATGCAGGGTTTGTGAAAAAGTGTGGAAGAAGAAAGGAGGAATTTAGTGGGTGAATAAAATATTCATCGGGAAAGTGCCTCAATAGAAGCCTCCATTCGACTAAATAAATACGAATCATTGCTCACTAACCACCTGAACTACATTACTTGCAATCAACTGATCTGTAATTCGGTTGGCAAGGTCTTCCAGATCGATGCCTAATTTTTCTTTATTAGTCTTAAGCACTGGCAGTTTCATATCGTCGGGAATTTTATCATACCCATGATAAGTTCCTAAAATTGCTCCAGTAACGGCTGCTACTGTATCATTATCTCTACCATAGTTCACTACAAAAGTAAGTGCCTCTCTAAAATCGAAACCTGAGAAAAGTAATGCTGTAAGATTTATTAAATGAATTTCTCCTGCATGAAAAGGATAATCTTGGCTCTTTTTTGCTAATAGTTCAAAAGCTTTCTCTCGCTGCAAATGTAAAAGTGTATCGGCTGATATTGCTGTTTTTAGGGAATCGTCTACCACTTTTTTAGCTTGGTCGGTAATATTAAGTGCTTCCCTAAATAAATTATAAGAAATTCTTCCAACCAATCTACTTTTAAAATAATTTTTGGGGTCAATATCTCTTAAAACATTTTCCATACGCTTTGCAGACACTTCTGGCGAAAAAGCTTCCGCCACCATCGCTGCTGCAAGCGCTGTTATATCTTTGGCATAACCTAAATCAAAAATTGCTAACCTATAAGCCGATTCATAAGCTCGTTCAGGTGCACCAGGATAATACACACCTAGTAAGGGCGCATACAACAATCCGGCACAAACCATTTCTCCACCATAAAACCTACTGAGCGCATTGATATATAATTCTAAGTCTTTTTCAGCATAAGGCTTTGCCACTACTGCCCATTCTTGCAACCAGGAAACTCTAAGCATTTGTTGCTCAAAAGGTGCAGGATCGAAGCTGTCTGTGGTTTTTAACTTTTCAATTTCGCTACTGTATTGGTCTACCAAAAATGCAGCGAAGTCATGATCATGATTTCCAGCCTCTATATAAAAGTTGTTAGTATTTTGAAGGTAAAACTCGCCAAGTAGCACTTTCCATCGGGTATCATCCGTAGTCCCTCCTGCTGTAAGGTTATAATCCCAGGTCCCTTCCGGTGACGGCGCTCTTACCATGTTATCAAGGCTATCAACTAATCCATATTCTAATTGAATTTGCCGACGACTCCACATTTCAGTAGGTGCCCCCATCGCATCACCAATTGCTGAGCCCACTAGGTTACCTAAAATTTTATCATACAACTCATCACGTGATATTTTTAAAAAGGGTAAGTCCTGAAGATACTTAGCATCTTGCTGCACTTTCATTAGCTCTTGCTTAGGCTGCTCAAATTGGCAACTAAAACAAAGTATCAAAATGGATAAGTAATGAAAAAATTGTTTCATCCTATTTAAGTAATTGGACAAGAATAACCATACTGTTAAAATCTCATAAGCTATTGATTATCAATATATATTTACTAAAAAACTATATGCTAAATACTACTAACTACTTATTCGAGCACTCCTGTTGCTATCCATTTTCGAGCTTCTTCCATTATTTTTCTCTTTTCTTCTAATGAAAATGATACGGGTAGCTGAGCAACACCCATTAACCTTCTTAAGATTTCTGTTCCGGCAAACCCAGCCACAAGTTCGCTGTTGAAATTAGCAGAAGGTTGGTATAACTCAAAAATCTTTTTGAAAATTTGCTTATCATGGTCTGTAAGCCTCATGTGGGCTAACATAACTCCTACATCAAATTCGGCATAACCCAGAAAGCTAAACTCCGGGTCGATCACTTTAATACTGGTATCTCCTTTTAGCCAACTGCCGGGATAATAATCACCATGAATCAAAGTATTCCCCTTACTTAAATAAATGTCACCTAATCTTTCAATCTCTTTCTTGAGACTTTTATCTGATTGAAAAGGAAGGGCTAAAGCTTGTAATCCTGTTTGTATTGCATCTAAGTCAAATTGGTTATCTTGTTTGAATGGGAAGTTAAAAATATGTTCATGGTTCAACAAACGCATCGCTTTGTTTTCCGGAAAATGCTTACAATCAAGCTGATGAAGTGTAGTAATATAATGAATAAGTGATTCAAGTTCAGCATTTTTTAGTTTGCTGCTTTTTTTGTAAAGGCCTAGATAATCACTTCCTTCTCCTAAATCCGAAACAATTGAGATAAAATTTTCATGATCTGTAAAAAGTAATTTAGGAGAGTGTAATCTTAATACTTCAACATCATTTACATAGGTATAAAAGCTTGACTCTACTTTGTTGCGTTCAACCGGTGCATCAATCTGCGGATATTTCTCTACCCAAGGTCTTGCTTGTTTAATAATGAATGTCCGCTCATTGGTTAATACTCTCAACACAAAGTTCATATTTCCTTCTCCGGGCTTTTCTACTGAGCTTATTATCTCTTTATCAGAAAGAAATCCCTTTTGCTTTAAAAAACTTTCTAAGCTTTTAATATCATAGCTCAAAAAAAAATGGTTAGGGAAATGCTGTAAAAATCTGTTGTAGAGTTTTTTCATTTTAAGTGAGTTCAAAAAGTAGTAGTCATGCTATAATGCTAAATAACTTGGTATTCAAACATAACTGCACCTTTTTAAAGTTCAAATACAATCTTTCTAAAGAAATTTACTGAGAGTAATATGCCTAGATCATAAGCTATTATTCTAAAATTACTTTCTCTCTTTTGGGATACTTTACTTCATAAGCTATTTTTAACTCTTTTTGCTCATTTGGCGCTAATTGCAGTTTCCATGTAACCTCTCCACTCTTTTCATTATAAAGTCCTGCGCTTGTCTCATTTACTTGTATAGAAATATCGCTAATAGACGAAACAGGCATTTGGTCATAAATAGTAAGCTGAATAGGTTGGGATTTCTTATTTTTTGCGATAATATCAAAAGCCCTACTCTCAATTTTATTAGCACCTATTGTCCGAAATTTTGTGTAATCTGCTAATTTCTCTCTGCCTAGTACAATACTTTTATCTCTGCCAAGTGAGATAGTTAAAGTATCACTTAGGATTTTAGCATCTAATACAGAACGACCTACATAAGCATCTTCAAAATACAAGTTAGCTTCCCCTTCTAATAAATTGTATTGATCCCAGTTAATAATTTTTGCAATCAGAAATGCATCTTTATCAAGTTTAGGAACTGCATAATATTCATAAATCGCCTCAATGTCATGTTGCTTAAGTGCTACTGTCAATCTTTCTCCACCTGATTGCAGTGTATAAGGTTTTTCCACTTCAAACTCAACTGTCGTTTGGTTTTCAACTGTTGTAGTTTTTATAGGAATGCTCTTCTTTTTACGTTGGTAGTTACTATTTCGATTACTTACTCCAGCAGCTCTACCTTCTAAACCATAAGCAACTACTACAACTTCTTCTAACTGTGAGGCATCTTCTTCTAAATTCACAGAAATACTAGAAGAAGTGATGGGTATTTCTTGAGTAGTAAATCCAACATAAGTAAACACTAAATTAGAGATATTATTAGGTAACGTTAGAGAGTAATTACCTTCAAAATCAGTAGTCGTCCCTACTGTAGTGCCTTTCACCAGTACCGATACTCCTGGTAGTGGCTCTCCATCTACATTACTTACTACCTTACCTGATACTATTCTTACCCTATTTGATATTTGCTGCTGATTTCTATAAAAAACGGTATTCCTGGCATAGTTCAAATACCAGGTTTTTAGTTCAGGTGCTACGCCACTTTGGTTAGGATTACCATTTGAAAATCGAAGTTGTACATTTGTCCAATCAACATTCGTATTCTGATAAACATCTGCGTAATACTGCAAACTTAAAGGTTTGGAGACATCACTTACCCTTACGTCATATTTAGGATACCAACCAGCATTATTTACTAGATAACTTATTTTAAAATTTCCCTTTACCGATGTAGCATTGGTTTCTACTCTTAATTCAATCTCTCCGGTTGGTATCGCTTTTTCTTTCCCCAAAGTAGCCAATTGTTTTTCCAATAACTCCTTTTTTTCATTTAAAGTAGCTATTTCCAGATTAAGTAGTAATTCTTCTTTCTTAATTACTGTAAGTTCTTTTTCATAAAATCCCAATGCAGCCTTCAAGGTTTCTAGGCTATTATTAGTTACATCATTGCTCAAGTCTTTATTGGCATTGAGAACACTTTGTTTTTCAGTAAGCACTGCCAATCTACTTTCAGAAATTTTTATTTGTCTATCCAATTTTTCTACAGCAGTTCTCAAACTGTCTTTCTTCATATTTTTTTGTTCCTTAGCTAAATAATTGAAGTGATGGTTTACTGATAAAATAGTAAAGTCTTATTCAGCTTCAACCTGAATACTTTTTTCATCAATATAAGGAGAAAGGGACTTAATAATTAAAGCAGTATTGCCTTTAGGTAACATCATTTCTCCTGTTCTAGTAATTTGTGCTCCTTGTAAAAAGACCGTTACATGACTGATTGTACTTTTCAGTTCCTTTTCTTTAAAGGGTTGGGCAAAAGCCTGTACTATGAAGAAATAAAAAAAGAGTATCCTAATTGTCATAATTTTATTGTTTTGATGAGTTTTATTAGAAGATGCACAACTACATCAAAATCCATAAAAGGTCGTAGATTTTTATTTGCAACCGCATTTGCAACCGCATTTATTCTAGAGAAGTATCCGATTTTCACTTTACAATGCAGTAAGTCGAAGATACGTGGATCATCAGTGAAAAATAGATCATTTTCATTATTGAAAAGTGTATTTGAAGTATTATTCACACTTCTTCAATTCAATGTATCCCCCTACTCTAATTTATTTTATTGTAATTTTTGAGTTTGTATGAATTTTGATATCACTCATCACTTTCTTACTACTAAATAAAGCATATTTCAGAATGCAATAAACGGCTCTAAAGCCATCCCTCCAATTGGCTTTTTTCCCTTCAGCATAAGTTCTGCCATAGTAAGATATACCTACTTCATAAATTCTAATGTTTGGGATGCGAGCAATTTTTGCTGTTACCTCAGGTTCAAAACCAAATCCCTTTTCTCGTAAAGGTACTTTTTGTATAAGAGCAGTCTTAAATAGTTTGTAGCATGTTTCCATATCTGTTAAGTTTAGATTGGTAAACATATTTGAAAAAAAGGTGAGCAACTTATTACCTATTGTATGCCAGAAAAATAAAATTCTGTGTGGTTTCCCTCCGGTAAATCGAGAACCATATACAACATCTGCTGTGCCATTTAGAATTGGCTTAAGCATTAAATTATATTCTTCAGGATCGTACTCTAAATCTGCATCTTGAATTATCAATAATTCTCCGGTTGCTGCTTTTATACCCGTATGAAGTGCTGCACCTTTCCCTTTATTAGCATCGTGTCGGTAATAATTTATCGCTATTTTAGGATGATTGAACTGGTAAGCCAAGATGATTTCTTCTGAATTATCAGAAGAATAATCATTTACAATAATGAGTTCTTTCTGAATATCATTACATAGTTTAACTGCTATGATCTTATCTAAAATAAGACGAATTGTTTTTCCCTCATTGTATACAGGTATAATAACAGATAGCTTATTAATTTGCATAGTATATTCAACTAATGCTTAAAAATAAGGGATTTACTTTTAAGAAAGTCAATTATAAGGGCAAGTCCTTGGCAGTCGCGCTGAAATACAACACCATAGTTCTCGCATTGTTTTACTGCTAAACTGCTGTATTTTTACCCTTTGCTATAAAAAAAGGATTGAGTAAGTTTTCCTTATTGTATATGACAGCTGTCTCCTTTCCAAATTGCTTTACTGTTCCACCTGCTGCTTCTACAATAATGTGAGCAGCAGCAGTATCCCATTCCATTGTCGGAGCAACACGGGGATAAATATGGGCTTTCCCTTCTGCTAGCAACATAAACTTCAAGGAACTTCCCATGCTTACAATTTCCGGGTCTTTGTATTGGGCTATAAACTGCTGTGTTGCCTCATTCATGTGTGAGCGGGAACCAATAATTTTAAGTTTTGAATCATTAGCTGTAAATGAGGCACATTGTAATGCTGTAGCTTCCGTATCATTGGTTGTTGTAAAAGCACCTTTGCCTTTTAATGCCCAATACATTTTCCCGGTCACCGGGACATATACTACGCCTAATATGGGCTTGTTTTCATGTATTAGGGCGATGTTGACTGTGAACTCTCCATTTCTTTTAATAAATTCTTTTGTCCCATCAAGGGGATCAACCATCCAAAAGTACTCCCAATCTTTTCTTTCTTCGTAAGAAATACTTTTACCTTCTTCACTCAAAACTGGTAACTCCGACTGATGCAATACCGCTACAATGGCCTCATGGGCAAGCTTATCGGCTCTGGTAAGTGGTGATTTATCTACTTTAATTTCTGCTTCAAAAGACCCTGAATGATAGACTTCCAATATCTTCTCTCCTGCCGTAACAGCTACTGCTTTAGCTTTTTCCAGCCACCTTTCCAGAAACGCTTCTGTCATGGATAATTACTTTATAAATGTTGAATTGTATTAAAAAAATTAACCAGAATGATTTAGATAATCATTCCGGCAGCCACTGTTTCATTCGTACTTTCATCTACTAAAATAATACTACCCGTATTTCTATTTCTTCGGTAGCTATCCACAAAAAACGGATTTGTTGTTCTGATTTTTACCCTTGAAATATCATTCATTACAAGAGCTGTATCTTCCTCTATTCTATGTAAAGTATTGATATCCACTTTATAAAGAACTTCTTTAATCATCGCCCTGCCTTCATTGGAAGTATGCCTGATAAAATATTTGGCTCTGGGAACAGGCGGCTTCGGGTTTAACCAGCAAAGCATCACATCTAAATCCTGTGTGCTTTCCGGCTGGTTATTCGGGCGTACAATCATATCCCCCCTGCTTATATCGATTTCATCTTCTAAGGTAATTGTCACTGACATGGGAGCAAAAGCTAAATCCACCTCTCCATTAAAAGTATCAATCGCTTTTATTTTTGAGGTAAAGCCAGAAGGCAATACCAATATATCATCTCCTTTTTTAAATATACCTCCTGCAATTCTGCCGGCATATCCCCTATAATCGTGAAATTCTTCAGAATGAGGACGAACCACGTATTGTACCGGAAAACGGCAATCTACATGGTTATGATCACTGCCTATATGGATGGTTTCTAACAAATACAGCAAGGTTGACCCTTCATACCAATCCATATTAGCTGATTTCTCTACTACATTATCGCCTTTAAGCGCGCTTAGTGGCACAAAATGGATATCATTTACTTCGAGTTTTGCAGCAAAGTTGCGAAATTCCTCCACGATGTTATCATATACTTCTTGGTCATAATCCACTAAGTCCATCTTATTCACACACAATACAATATGGGGGATTTTAAGAAGTGATGCGATAAATGAATGCCTACAAGTCTGCTCTAAAATACCTTTGCGGGCATCTACCAAAATCAAAGCTAAATTAGCTGTAGATGCGCCTGTTACCATGTTTCTGGTATATTGGATATGCCCGGGTGTATCGGCAATGATAAATTTCCTTTTGGGAGTAGCAAAATAGCGATACGCCACATCAATAGTGATACCTTGCTCTCTTTCTGCTTTCAACCCGTCGGTTAGTAGTGATAAATCTACATGTTCCAAGCCTTTATTCTGACTCGATTTTTCAACTGCTTCAAGTTGGTCTTCAAAAATTGATTTTGAATCATACAACAACCTGCCTATTAGGGTACTTTTCCCATCATCTACACTTCCTGCTGTAGTGAATCGCAGGATTTCCATATTGGAGTGTTCTATTGCCATAATCTGTTTTTTACATCAAGTAGGAAGCTATTCGTCCCTTAGTTTTTTGTCTTCTTTTAGTAATTTCTTATCTATGGATTTTACGCGACGCTGTATTTTTTTGATATCTTCCTCTGCTGGTAGATTTTCCGGTTTAATCCCGCGTTTCTCAAGTAAACTGCGTACATCTTTGTTGTTTTTTACATGCTCTTTGGTGATTTGCTGTTCTCCGTACAGGTTTTGGCTTTCTACATTAAAATTAGTAATCTCAGCAGCAAAATCTTTTGCCTTTATAGTAATTGTGGGCAGGAAATCAGCTAGCGGCCTATTTTTAGGGACATCAAGCTTTTCTTTCATCTGTTTGGTAGAGTTTCCACCAAATAAAACACTATCACCCTTGCTTCTTATCCTACCAAATCCTATTTGGTCTATCCCCCTTTCATAAATATTTTTAGAAAGCTTATTCTCCGTATCTACTAGCTTCTCTCTAGCACGTATGCGCTCATCTAGTTTGAGTCTTTCTTCTACTAATTCTTGCTTTCTTGTTTTAAGTGCAAAGTAACTCTGAGCAAATGCTATGGGTTCTTTCTTTGGGTCTCCATTTTGTGCTACTATATAACAAGCAAACCTGGTGAGCATAAAATCTTTTACAATTCTAGTTGCTCCAGAACCAATCTCTACCATTTTGTTGAGCTCAACAAAATGGTCTCCAAGCTCCTCACCGGAGTTTACACAGGTTTCCATTGCCCTTTCTATCACCTTCGTAAAATTTCGCCATTCGGTATAACCTAACAATTGCTGAAGGTCACGTGCCAACCACACTTCTATCTCTTCGTATAATGTCTTAATCCCTTCAAATCT
Organism: Bacteroidota bacterium; assembly: GCA_038748185.1. Classification (GTDB taxonomy): domain Bacteria; phylum Bacteroidota; class Bacteroidia; order Cytophagales; family Flammeovirgaceae; genus Chondrinema. The sequence continues at coordinate 14,576 of JBCDJE010000001.1, read as the reverse complement.
ACTGCGAAGTTCGTTAATTTTATCTGTCTTCATCTCAAAGGCAAAATTTATTTAGCATTAGAAGTACCCTAGTTTTTTCCGATCTTCCATAGCAGTTTCAGAACGCTTATCATCAGCCCTTGTCCCTCGCTCTGTTTCCCTTGCTGCAGAAACTTCTGCAATAATATCGTCTATTGTGCTAGCATTTGACAATACAGCACCGGTACAAGTCATATCCCCTATAGTCCTGAATCTTACCTGCATTTCAGCCGGTTTTTCAGTAGGCTTTAAATTGAGGAAATCTGAATGACCCAGAAGCGAACCATCTCTTTCAATCACCTTGCGTTTATGGGTGAAATAAATAGAAGGAATTGCGATGTTTTCTGCTTTAATGTATTGCCAGATATCCATCTCCGTCCAGTTACTGATAGGAAAAACCCTAAAATGTTCCCCCATATTCTTTTTTCCATTAAAGATATTCCACAACTCCGGGCGTTGATTTTTAGGATCCCACTGCCCAAAATCGTCTCGATGAGAAAAGAACCTTTCCTTTGCCCGCGCTTTTTCCTCATCTCTTCTGGCACCTCCCATACAAGCATCAAATTTATTTTCTTCGATGGTATCAAGTAAAGTGACCGTTTGTAAGGCATTTCTACTAGCATAAAAACCGGTTTCCTCTTTCACTTTGCCTTCATCGATCGATTTTTGTACAGAACCCACAATAAGTTGTGCACCAATATCTTTCATCAGCTTATCCCTAAATTGAATTGTTTCAGAGAAATTATGTCCTGTATCAATATGTACTAACGGAAAAGGAATTTTAGCCGGATAAAAAGCTTTTCTGGCTAAATGAGTCACTACAATAGAATCTTTACCTCCTGAAAAGAGTAAAGCTGGACGCTCGAACTGGGCTGCTACTTCTCGTATCACATAAATAGACTCTGCTTCCAGCTCTTGAAAATTATTTAAATAGTATTTTTCCATAGAAAATTCAAATTATAACAATCTCTCCGATACAAATTTAAAAAGTTTATCGACAGATGCTTCTAATGATAAGGTATTCGTTGGGATAATAATTTCAGGATTCTCAGGTGCTTCAAAAGGAGAATCGATTCCTGTAAACTTTGTAATCTCTCCTTTTCTAGCCTTCTGGTACAAACCTTTCACATCCCGCGATTCACAAACTTCTAATGGGCAATCTACAAAAACCTCAATAAATTCATCGGTGGCTACTAGCTGCCTTGCCATAGCTCGATCTTCTCTAAATGGAGAAATAAAAGCAGTAAGCACTACTACGCCAGCATCTATGAATAAACTAGCTACTTCCGATATCCGTCGAATATTCTCTTGCCGATCAGCATCACTAAAAGTGAGTCCCTTATTTAAACCATTTCTAATATTATCTCCATCAAGAATATAGGTATGAATTCCGGCTTGATGCATGCTATATTCCAGTGCACTGGCTAGGGTTGATTTTCCCGAACCTGAAAGTCCCGTGAACCATAAAATGGCAGGTTTATGTTGCTTCTGGGCAATTCTATCTGCTTTCTTTATTTTATGATCATGTGGGATAATATGAAGTTCCTCTGCCATAGTAAAATTAGATATCGTACTGCAAAGCTATAAATATTAGGCAAACTGCTGAATAAATTATAGTCAATGGAAAGCCAATTTTAAAATAATCGCTAAACTTATAACCTCCCGGACCATATACCATCAAATTGGTTTGATAAGCAATCGGGGTCATAAATGCACAAGAAGCAGCAAAAGCAATGGCTAAATAGTAAGGTGTACCAACTATTTGCATGCTTGTGCATAAGCTATAAGCAATAGGAAAAACAATGGACACCGCTGCAGCATTGGTAATAAAGGTAGTCAGTAATACAGTGAGGAAAAATAGTCCTGCCAATAAACCGATATTACCAAAAGGTAGTATAAACTGCATTACTGTACTAGCAATGATTTGTGCAGCACCTGTATCAATCATAGCATTGCCCAAAGCTAAAGCACAAATTAAGATAGCAATCAGGTTAAAATCAGTTTCTTTGCGAATGTCTGCTACTCCAAAAAGCCCTAGTACCACTAAGGCAGAAAATAGGATTAATAAGCCTAGAAAAAGCTTCAATAATCCTGAAATAATAAGCAAAATGATCCCAGCTAAAAGACTCAAAAAAAGATTTCTTTTGAAAGCATTCCCTGCATTTGCTTTTTGTATTTTAGAAATGATGTAAAGCCCTTTTAAAACATCATTCCGCTTGTAAAAATCTTGACCAGTGGTAATAAGTAATAAATCACCTACCTGTAATTTTATATCACCAATTCTACCTCTCAGCCTTTCACCATTCCGGTGTATAGCTACTATAGCAGCATCGTATCTATTACGAAAATCAGAATCTTTTACCACCTTACCCGATAGCGGTGAATTTACCGGAATCACTACTTCGGTTATATCTAAGTTATTGCCTATAAATACCCCATTGGGTTTAGGAAGCAATAAGCCTTTATTAGCTTTTACTAATTCAACAATTTTATTAGTATCACCTGCAAATAGTAATTTATCATTGGCAAGGAGTTCCTCTTTGGGGGCAACCGGTGAAATTACTTTACCCGAACGAATAATATCTACCAAGTAAACACCTTTCAAATTCCTGAGTCGTGCTTCACTTACAGTTTTACCTTGTAAGTCTGAGTTGGGAGCAATTTTGGTTTCTACCAAATATTCCCTGGCGGCTTCTTTAAAAAGAGCGAGTTTATCTTTATTACCCGGCAGTAAATAATACCCTATAAACAAAATAAAGAAAATACCTATTATGGTTACTAGTAAACCCAAGTACAAGAAATCTGTATAGACTAACAAAGGCAGTCGGTTTTGTTCCAAAAACCCTAACATCACTAAATTGGTGGAAGTACCTACTACGGTAATCATCCCTCCCAAGATAGTAGCATAAGACAAAGGAATTAATAGCTTAGAAGGAGGTATTTTTTTCCTTTTTCCCCAATCATATACATAAGGGGTCATCATCGCCACCATAGGTGTATTGTTAATAAAGGCAGAAGCACTCGCCACAAAAGCCATCATAAGCGCCAGAAAGGATTTAGCGGATTTAGCTACCAGAAATACCTTGTTAAACAATTGAAAAATATTAAAATTCTTCCTGAGTCCAGCAGAAATGAGTACCAGTAAAACAATGGTAATGACTTGTTGATTGGCAAAACCTGCCAGGAATTTATCAATAGGAAGTACTTCCGTTAAAAGTAAAACCAATACGCCCACTAAAAACGATATAGCAGGTTTTAACAGGTTACCAAAAAGGCTAATAATCAAAAAAACAAGTGTCCCAAGGACTATCATCTGATCCATATCCAGAATCGTTCTTGCTACTTCTTATGACCGATATTTCCAGTGCTAAAGCATGTAATCTTTGATTATCTCAAAACACACATACTGATAAATGTGAGGTAATAACATATTTAGCAAAATTGTATGCAATGATACATGAAAAAAATTTGATAGTGTATTCAACTGAGAGAATAAAATTCTCAATAGTTTTTTAGCCAAGTATAGAATTGTTTATTCAAATTGAAAAATCATATCTGATACCTTGAATTGTTAAAAACATCAACTTTTTTGAACCAACTATGAAATATGCTTAACTTTTCTCGCATAAATTTTTATTGGTTATACAAAAGTGTCAAAAGCAAATGAAATCTCATCTCATTCAACATACTATCAAAATTGTATCAAGGCATCTATTTAAAAATAAGCTCTTTTCTGCAATCAATATATTGGGGCTTTCCGTAGGCTTAGCAATTGCCTTTTTTATCGCTTTATTTATTCTCAATGAATTGAGTTTTGAAAATATGCACAAGAAAAATGAGCACATTTTCAGACTTTCAATGCATATACAAAATGCCAATTATGATATCCATTGGGCAAGAACAAACCTTGATTGGACTAAGAATTTACCTGAAACATTTCCTGAAATTGAACACCTCGTCCGTTTTCAAGATTATTATCCCCGAAACGTAAAGTTTGAGGAAGATACCTATAAAATAAAGCATGCCTACTCTGTAGATAGTAATGTGTTTGAAGTTTTTGATTTTAAACTACTTCATGGAAACCCACAAACAGCATTGGTAGAGCCTCGGTCAACTGTTGTTACCCAATCAACAGCTGAGCTGTTATTTGGTAAAGAAGATCCAATAGACAAAGAGATAGAAATCTTAGACAATACTGGAAAGCAAAAAACTATTTATAAAGTGACTGGTGTAATGGCTGATGTCGCTTCTAATACCCATCTTCCTGTAAATATGCTTACCTCTTTTGCTTCAGAAGCTGAAAGAACGGGCTGGGCTTATACTTATTTACTTCTAAAAAATGCTTCCAATAAGGATGTACTTCAAGATAAAATACCTGATTTTATTGCCAATAACGTCGATGAAGCCACTGCATCAACTATTACTTTGCCTTTACAAAAATTAAAGGATATTCATCTTCATTCAGCACTAGCCAGAGAAATTATACCTAACGGAAAAATATCACGCCTTTTTTTCTTCGGCACAGTGGGTATTTTTATTTTATTAATGTCAGGCATAAATTATATTAACCTTAATGTAGCACAATCTTTAAGGAGATTGAGAGAAATAGGTGTAAGAAAAGCCTTAGGTTCTTCAAGAATAAATCTGATTATCTATTTTCTTATAGAAGCGAACATCATTACACTATTAGCAGCACTTTTAGGAGTCATGCTGGTCTTCTTATTTTTACCTGCTTTCAAAGCTTTTACACTTATTACCACTCCTGTAATGTATATCATTCCATTTGCCTTAATAATCGCATTACTTATCGGTAACATTGCAGGCTATTATCCGGCTTTTGTGCTTTCCAAACAAAAAGTAGTTTCTGCAATAAAACAAAAAGAAGGATTCACACCGGGTAAAAGAAATCTCAATATAAAAAATGTTTTAGTTGCCTTTCAACTAGTGCTATGTACTGTGCTCATAAGCAGTGCTTTAATTACTAAATCTCAATTTCAATTTTTGGTTGAAAAAGACCTAGGCTTGGAGAAAGAGCAAACTTTGGTAATTACCGACATCCCGAAAAGTGTAAAGTTCAAGTACGATATTTTTAAAAACCAACTGAACCAACTTTCTACAGTGAAAGGAGTAACAGCTTCCATGCAAGTACCTTCTAGTGAAATTAGAGATACTGGTGATGTCTATGCTGAAGGGGCGACTGAAGATCTTGAAAATCTCCCCGTAATGGATATTCAGGTTGTAGATCAAGATTTTATTACCCAAATGTCTGTAGAACTACTTGCCGGTAATAATTTTACGGATAAGAGAAACACTATACTTGAAGAGAGTATCAATGATAACCTTTTAGATTATATACAACAACAACCACGAGAATACATCATCAATGAGACAGCATTACACAATTTAGGTTGGAAAAACCCAGTAGAGGCACTAGATAAACAATTAAGTTGGCGGATAGGGAACATTCAGTTACAACAAGGACCAATAGTTGGTGTAATAAGAGATTATCATCAGGAAAGCCTTAGGAATAAAATTGAACCTTTAGTTATGATTAGTGAGCCTGTATGGGTGAATAATTTTTTAGTTAAAGTAAGCAGCAATAATATACAACAAGCTATCGCTGAAATTGAATCATTGTGGAAAGAAAACTTCCCTGACCTTCCTTTATCATATAATTTCTTAGATGAGCTTTACAATCAACTTTATGAGACTGAAAAGAAACAACTACAACTTATCTACATTTTTTCAGGGTTAGCTATATTCATTGCATTTCTAGGTATTTTCGGACTGATTTCCTATACACTTAAAACAAAGGAAAAAGAGTTAGCTATTAGAAAAGTATTAGGCGCCAATTTGAGTAATACTATTTTACTGTTAGGTAAGAAGTTTATGCTTTTTATGTTATTAGGAATTGTGCTGGCAGTACCACTTACTTGGTTAAGCATGGAAAAATGGTTGGAAAATTTTATGTATCGTATTGAGATCGATCCATTGACTTTTTTGATTGCTGTAGTGGCAATTTTATTTGCTTTAATAGTTACCATAACACTGCAAATGCATAAAACCGGAAAAAATAATATTGCTAGTACCTTAAGAGTAGATTAGAAGTTTTTAAAGAATTCTATTACTTGTTTGATTATTGTGGATTTGTTTACAGTATTAAACCATTAGTAACGATACAAATAGGTAGAAGTAGGTAGGCTGTTTTGCTGTAGAAATTCATTAAAATGAATTTTCTGCTGTAGTAAACATTTTCTCAGACCTCTAAGTCTAAGGAGAGCATGCGTTGTAATGTAATTATAATAATCTCCTTTTCTTCTGCATGGGTTTTATTGCAAAATATAGCCTAATAAAAATCAATTAGTTCGCACCTTCCCTCTAAAAATTCGGAATAGGGCAAAGATACCTATACACATCCATACAGCATTGGTTACTAATGCAGGACCATCGTCTAGGTTCAAAGCATTTAAGGATAAGCAAAGTCCACCAAGCACATTAAGTGATTGATAGATTACGCTATCAGCAGTTAATTTGTTAATACTCAATAAAAAGTAAGCCACAATAAATGATATTGCTCCTACCCAGCCTATAAATTCAAAAGTGAAATCGATCATATAGAAAGACTAAAACGTTAGCAGTAACAAAGCATACATGTTATTTTTTTAAAATGTATGCCTTGCTAATTTACTGTCCATTTGCTTTAAATTGACTTTTAATTGAGTACTTTATAACCTTAATTCACCAGTGTTCCGGCATAAAAGTGTAAGTTTACTTCGGAGAGTTTCGCTTGAATACGCTGTAAGCTTACACTGTACTTTGAATTTAGTAGGTTAAGCTGTGCTTCTCGCAATTCTATTCCAGTAATTTGTCCGGTGCTGAATGCTTCAACACTTCTTTCATAATTAACTGATGAAGTAATCAAATTACGCTCGTTAAGGCTAAGTAAAGCGATATTCGATTGGTAATCGTCATAAGCTTTCAACAAATCGGTTTTCAGATTATTCTCTGTTTGTGCAAAAGCAACTTTCTGATTCTGAATTTGTAATGTTGTTTTCTCTTTAGTTCTTCTTCGGCTGCCTGCATCAAAAATATTATAAGAAAGCGTAAGCCCAGCGTTCCATCCTAAAGTCGTTTGGGTACTCAAAAAGCTCGCACCATAGGTTATATCACTGTATTGATAACCACCGGAAAAATCTAACGAAGGTAGAAAACGTGCTTTATTGATAGCTAAATCTAATTCGCTTGATTTTATCGATGACCTAGCAATAAGATAAGCAGTATTGTTGCTCATGGCTTCTTCAACTAATTGATCGACAACTAAGTCTTCTTCAAAAGTAAATGTCGGGTCAATCACATAGCTAGAATCAGGATTGATACCTATTATATTGTTGAGGTCTTTTATAGACTTTTCATAGGCAATCTGTGCTTGCACTAAATTAATACTATCGTTTCTCAAATCTACTTCAGCATTCAGTAATTCCAACTTACTTAAAGAACCAAAAGCATAGTTCGTTTCTGCACGTTCATACCTGTTACGAGAAATATCCACTGATTCTTCGCTAATTTTAAATGCTTCGTATAAGTTAACCGTATTTAAAAACTGAGACAATACATTGAGTACACTTGACTCAATATTCTGTTGCAATTGTAGGTCTGAAATGTAACTTTCATTTTTTAGCTTTGAAAAAGTAGACTTTCTATTTCCACCACTGTAAATATTGTAATTTACCGTGATTCCAGCATTTATGGTTTCTGTTACCGCACCATCGGCATTAATTTCAGGTGTGTTAGGATCAGCAAATGCTAAATCGGTATTATCAGAGGCATAATTGTACCCTGCAGAAAAATCAACAGTCGGTAAATAATCTGCATTCCCAGGAACAGCATCTATCGCACTCGTTCGGGCATTGTTCTTACTTATTTTAATGTCGTAATTATTTTCAAGCGTAAGTGTAATCACATCTGCTATCCCCATACCTGCATTACTCCTTTCTTCCAAATCTTGCGCAGGTAATTCTAATACAACCCCCAACAGTATCAATAAAAAAATATATTTATAGCGTTTCATAATTTTCTTTGTTTAGCTGTCTTATAATAGCTTTTTCAACAGATTCATTTGAGGGTTTTCTTCCTATCCATAACCACTTTAAATACACTTTAGCCCTGTTAAAAGTGGAAAGGAATACAGGTAAAATGAGAATAAGAATAAGTGACCCTATAAGTAACCCATAAGCAATGGTAATCGCCATAGGGATTAAGAATTGTGCCTGGAAGCTCCTTTCTAAAATGAGAGGAGCCAAACCTGCTGTTGTAGTAATTGTAGTAAGAAAAATAGGTCTAAACCTCGAAATTGAAGTTTCTCTCAAAGCTTCATCGTATTTTAAACCTTGTTTAAGGTATCCGTTGAAAGCACCAATAAAGACCAAACCATCATTAATAATTACCCCAACTAAGGCAATGAATCCTAGGAAGGAAAGCAAACTCATAGGTTGACCATGAAGAAAATGCCCCCAGCCTACTCCTACCAAACCAAATGGGACTACCATAAGCAAAGCCACTGCTTGGCTTACCGATCTAAAGGTGATAATTAAAAGTGAAATCATAATCACCAAAATAATGGGTCCTGCACTTGCTACGGAAGCAGCTAGCTTGGCTGTATCCCTTTGTTGTCCATCAAGCGCTATCTTTACATCGGTATAGCGTTGCGCAATAAGCGGAATGACATCTTCAGAGATTTTGGTAATCATTTCTGTTGAGGATACATCGAATGAAGCTACTTCACCTTCAACCCTTATTTGCCTTTTCCCATCAAGGTGGTTAATTGCTAATAATCCATTTACAGGAATAATATCTGCCACTTCACCTACTGGTACCAAATTATTCTGAGGAGTTCTAATCCGCATGTCTTTTAGCTTCTCAACATCGTTCCTATTTTCTATTCCATACCGCACCCAAACTTTTACTTCGTCATCCCCTCTTTGCAACCTTTGAGCTTCAAAACCAAAAAAACCATTTCTAATCTGTTGTATTACATTTCGTGGTGTCAACCCTAGTCCTCTACCTGTTTCGTTAAGTACAATGTTTAGTTCAGGCTGGTCAGCTTTATCGTTGGTAACAATGTCTTTTACCATTCCTGTTTTCGCTACTTCTACTTTAAAGTCGCTTACAGCAGCTCTTAATCTTTCAAAATTTTCTCCTGAAAAAGAAACATTTAGGGGTTTGCCAAATGGGGTTGCTGTTTCGAAACTTAACTGTGTAGCTTTTGGAATCGATCCTACTGCTTCTCGTAGGTCTGAAGCAACTTCAAAACTTCTCAAATCTCTTTCCTCAGAAGATACAAGGTAAAAAACTGCTTTCCCCTGGTTACTATTAGGGCCAAGGTAAATTTCTCTATCCTTGATAATTGTCTGGTTGAGCTTTTCCTGATAACGCTTTTCGAGCGCTATAGCCGCTTCTTCAATTTTTAACATGGTTGCTTCGGTAATCGGCTCAGCAGTTCCACTAGGAAATTCAAGCGTAACATCAACCTGAGTTTGCTCTATGTTGGGAAAGAATGTAGAACGAATAATTCCTCCACCAATAGCCCCAAAAGTGACAATCAACAAAGTAAAAGTCACCATAAAACTGAAGAATTTATATTTTAAAGTGAAATCAATTACAGGAACAAAGAGTACATCACGGAACCTGATTAGTAGGTTTTCAACAAAGACCTTGGTCTTATTGGGCTTTGCATCTTCAGATAAATCTTTAATATGTGCTAAGTGTGCCGGAAGGAATAACAATACTTCAATAAGTGAAAATCCTAAGGCAAAAATAACGACAAAGGCAACATCGGTAAAAAACTCTCCTAATTGTCCATCAATAAAGAAGAAGAAGGCAAAAGCCACACAAGTGGTTGTAATCGCTGATAAAATGGCTGGCAGTACTTCCATAGTCCCGTCCATCACAGCCTGAAACTTTGTTTTTCCTCTTTCGTAATGCTGAAATATATTTTCACCTACTACAATACCATCATCTACTAGGATTCCTACTACCAAAATCATCCCGAACAGAGAAAGTACATTAATAGTAATACCATAAAGGTTCAACAGTACAAACATGCCCAAAAATGAGATGGGAATTCCTAACGCTACCCACATAGCAAGCCTGATGCGTAGAAATAATGCCAAAATTATAAATACCAATACCGCACCCAGTACTCCATTTTCAGTCAATAAATCAATTCTCTCATTAAGCACATCAGTACCATCTACAATCAACTGGGCTTGTGTTACTGTATTTTGGGCATTAAACTGCTCTAAGTATTCTCTAACACTTACTGAGGCTTGAAGAATATTTTCTTCATTTAAAGTATTTATGGTAACCAGTATCGCCCTTTCACCATTGTAATAGGCTTTATTGGTATCTTCTGCCCAAGCTTCTTCGATAGTGGCTACATCCCTGATTCTTACTACATTGCCATTATCCAATGTCTTTATCACTAAATCCATCAGCTGGTTGGCACTGTACTGTTTCTGATCTGAGCGAATAATTACCTCTGTAGCGCTTTTAATCTTCCCTCCTGTGGTTTGCACATTTTCATTTTGTATGGCAAACGCTACATCTTCAAAGTTTAGGTTAAATGCCCTAAGTTTACTTTCTTGTAACGATACGGTAATTTCTTCTTGGGTAAAGCCTGAAACGGTTACTTTCGATATATTTGGTAATTCCCTAAGCCCATCTTCTAATGCTTCTGCTCGCTCTTTTAAGGTAGCTAAGGGAACATCTCCTGTGACGGCTAGTTTTGCAGTAAAATTTTCATTTTCTCTTACAAACACTACTAACTGCTCCATATCGTCAGGAAAATTACTGATTTGATCAACGGCATTTTTCACATCTTGTAAAACCAAATCAGCATTTTGTCTCAGTTCCAGTTCTACCAATATTGAAGCGAAATTTTCCGAAGAAGTTGAAGTTACTCGGTCTATGCCAGTTACACTTTTCAGGTTTTCTTCAATTTTTAATACAATACCTTCTTCTACCTCTCGGGGAGAGGCTCCGGGATAAGTGGCTTCAATTACAATAAATTTTTCATCTTGTGCAGGGAAAAATGAAGAATTCATGCTTGAAGCAGCTAGTACTCCCAAAAAAACTACCAGTGCAATTCCCAGGTTTACGAGTAATTCGTTTTTAACAAAAAACTTAATAATACTTTTCATCTATTTTAGATTAAATTGTAGTGGGTAGGCAATCACATTTCAATTACTGCTGTTCCTTCAAATGCACTATTCTTTTTATCAATAATCACCTTAGATCCATTAGATAAACCACTGACTATAAAGGATTCAGCATTCTGATTAAGCACTTTCACTTGTACTTTTTTGGCTTTTCCATTTTCTACTGTAAGTACATAAGATTCATCAACTAAAGACTGTATAGGCAATACAGTTGCGTTTTCGAAAGTAGTAGTTTCAATATCACCCTTTAAGTAAAGCCCGCTTTTTAGTGCCATATTATTCAGTACAAAATACACATTTACCAATTGGGTAGCAGGGTCTACCTTATTGTTGATTCTCGTTAATTTCCCCTCAAATTTGGCTGTCCCTTTTACATCGGCAAAATTTATGGTCATGCCCGGTTTTACAGCATCAAGTTGGCTGTAAGTAATAGAGGCTTCCAGCTCAAATGTGCCATTTTTTATAAACTCTCCTAATTGTTGACCCGTTCTTACTAGTGTTCCTTGGTTGATGTTAGACTCTGTTAGCGTTCCGCTAAAAGGAGCTCTAATTATATATTTATCCAATCTCTCCTCTGACTCAAGTATATTATAGTAAGTAGGATATACATTTCTACCTGTTAGGAAAAACTTCAACTGCTCATTTTTTACTTCGGGTAATGCGGAAATAGCTTTGGTTATATCGAAACTGAGTAAATAGTTTTTCCATTCGGGGTAAACTTCTGGATAATCGAGCTTTAAGTCTGGAAGTACCTGTGCTAATAGGCTGGAAAACTGGCTTTTTGCTGAAGCTAAAGACCTAGTAAATTCACCATCATCAATTTTTAATAAAATTTCACTAGCTCGAAAAGTATTTCCTGTTTTGAAAGGCCTTACTCCATAAGTAGAAACACCCGTTACTTCAGCAAATAAATCAATTTTCTCTGCTGCTATTACCCTACCTGTCACTTCAATGGTCGACTTTACCGGACCATTTTCTATAGCTTGTGTATTTACTACAGACTGTACCACTTCAGTATCATTAGTAGGAGGTTCTTTTTCTGAACCTGATAAAACTCTAGAAACCATAATTCCTATTACAAGTATTGCGGCTCCTGCTATGCTAATAATTGTTTTTCTTTTATTCATTCTTGGTTTTTTATACTGTTGATAAATCTTTTAAAAGCATCTAGAAACATTGGTTTTATATTTTTTCTATCTTTCAATAATCTTCTCTTCATTTTTACTGGCATTTTACTAATCTGTTTATGGAAGTACACATATCCTTTAATCAGGCAAACCATGTTAAGGAAATATTCATGAGCTTGAGCTGTATTTCCGGATATTTCTGCCAAAAGACCTTCTGTAAGTTCGCTTACCGCTTTCATCGATTTTATAATTTCTCGTTTTTGCCATTCAGGATTTTCAGCATCAAACATCATATGATGTAATGTTTGGTACTCCGTTACGAAATCAAACCTTTCTTCTGCGATAGCGAATAATTTCTCTTCTACAGTTTCCTTTTTATCTACTTTACTAAATATTGCTTGGTTAAGTAACTCAAAACCATCTTTTACCAAATGTCTATATAGGTCATCTTTATTTTTAAAAAATTCATAAACAATTGGTGGTGTATACAACACCTCATCCGCAATTTTTCTGATAGTCACTTTTTGCCAGCCTTCATTTTCTGCTATTTTTAGTGCTGCTTGTTTAATGGCCTCTCTTACTTTTTCTTTCCTCAGTTCGCGCTTATCTAACATCATTCTAAAATCTAACATTGTTAGAATATATAACATAGATAGTTTATTTTAGTTTGATTAGATGATAAATTTTTTATGAAAGGTTCGTTTTTATTATAAGCGAGGAAAAATAGTTTTTTAGGAATATTTAATGGCATGCATACAAGAAAGTACTTCTTATAAGAGACTGTTGATAGCTAGATATTGATTTTCCCACTTTATTGAAAACAAGCTTACCGCTTGCTATACCATTGTTTAAATACTTTTAGTAGTCTCTTTTTGCCTTCATAACTCAATTACCCAGATTTGAATACACTTCGATAAGAAGAGGAGTTGCTAACAGTGATGATATGGGCTAAGGTCTTTTGTCATCGAGAATAGAAAAATAAGGTGTAACTCGTAGGAGTCAAACACCAGCTCTTTATTCGAAACGGAGAGCTTATGGAATTTAAAAGTGAGGGGAAATCTGTCACCTTTCTGAAAAAGAGAGGACATTTACCAATCACTAATGCTTTCTTTCAAAAGGAGATATGTTGTATTTAACAATTGATGGATTTATAAACCAGACCAACCCTGAAAGAAGACGTTTCTCTATCGGGCAATTTAGAAATCTCACATTAACTTATTAACTATAGGTTTTCTTTGCGTAAAAACCTCACGCTAACCTTGAGTGACAAGTTTCAGTTAGAAGATTCTGTGTATATTCTCACTATTCCGTTTAAACTGCCGTTCCCAATCTTCAAAAGAAGAATAAATTGGTTTATGAAGCTAATTCCAGAAGTTTTGGAAACATATTTTATATTGAATATAGTTGTAATTACAAAATATTATAACAACCATGTTTAATTAACTTTCCAATTTTGAATCAAATCTGTTGTATAGGGCAATACATCAGGCTGCCCACTGGCATTCATTATCAATTGTTTACAGAGAACTCGCATTTCATTTATAGTTTCATTATTTTCTGGAACTTCAGCCAAGTTGACGTTCTCTAATGGGTCAGATTTAAGATCAAAAAGTTCTTCATAAACGGGTGCTTCTCCTTCTATAGAAGCTGTTAAAAACTGACGATAAAGTTCCGCATCCTTAGAGGAAACTGCATAAGGGTTTTTCCCTTTCTGAGGCCCTCCAAAATCATTTCTAAAATAACGGATATATTTCCACCTTCCTTTCCTTACACTCTCTATCCTGGGATTGCCAAAAACAGTAGACCATAGATTCTCACCTAATACAGCTGAACGCCAGTTAAGTGTATCTCCTGATAAAAGCAATTGTAAGGGTCTTCCTTGCATAGTAGCTGGAATTTCTACTCCTGCCCAATTGAGAAAAGATGGAGCAAGATCAATAGTTTGTACAAATTGATGTACAGCTTTCGTGTTCTTTTTTAATGGAAGCGTAGGGTCATATATAATAAATGGAACTTTAAGACAAGCTTCATAATTGAGTGCTTTACCACCTAGACCCCATTCTCCTTCCATAATACCATGATCTGAAGTGAATACGATTATTGTATTTTTTGCCAGTCCTTTTTTGGTTAGTACTTCACGAATCTTTCCTACAAATTGATCAATACCAGTTATAGTTTGATATCGTCGCGTTGTGATTTCTTTCAAAGTATGTAT